>CANQKJ010000019.1 GCA_947624465.1 uncultured Oscillospiraceae bacterium | reverse complement strand
GTGCGGAAGGTCAACTACTTCGTGGAGAACACCCGCGTGGGCGACGCCACCGACTACGACAAGCTCACCCTGGAGGTCTGGACCAACGGCACCATCTCCGCGAGAGACGCCGTGTCCCTGGGCGCGCGCATCCTGGTGGACCACTTCACCCTGTTCACCGACCTGTCCGAGGCCATGGGCTCCAAGTCCACCGTCGTGGAGAAGTCCGAGGCCCAGCGGGATAAGGTGCTGGAGCTGACCATCGAGGAGCTGGACCTGTCCGTGCGGTCCTTCAACTGCCTGAAACGGGCCAACATCAACACTGTGGAGGACCTGATCTCCAAGACCGAGGACGAGATGATGAAGGTCCGCAACCTGGGCCGGAAGTCCCTGGAGGAGGTCATCAACAAGCTGGCCATGATGGGCCTCTACCTGGCCTCCGAGGAAAAATAAAAGGAGCCGCCGCGTTCGCGGCGGCGACGGGGTATGTAACGCTCACCCGATACCCGAGCGAATTTATCCGCCCCACGAGGGCGAAAGGAGTTAATCGCTATGGCTGTCAACCGTAAGCTGGGCCGCACCAGCGACCAGCGCCGCGCCATGCTGCGCGCCATGACCACCTATCTGCTGGAAAACGGGCAGATCAAGACCACCTACGCCCGCGCGAAGGAGGTCGCCCCCATCGCCGAGAAGATGATCGGCCTGGCCAAGAAGAATAACCTGGCCGCCTACCGGCAGGCCCTGTCCTACCTGACCAAGGAGGACGTGGCCAAGAAGCTGTTCGACCAGATCGGCCCCAAGTACGCCGACCGCAGCGGCGGCTACACCCGGGTCCTCAAGATGGGCCCCCGCCGGGGCGACGCCGCCGAAATGGCTCTTATCCAGCTGGTGTAACGCCATTCGGGGTCCCCGCAAATCGGGGTCCCCGCAAAACGCACGAAAAAGCCCACCCCTCCGGGTGGGCTTTTTCCGCTGGATGGGGCCGCCCGGACGGGCCTCCCCCCAAAAAAGCGAAATTTTACTTTACGAGGGAAAAACCGGGCGTTTTTCCAGCGCGGGCAGGGTTTTCCGCAACCGGATAGCCGTGTTACAGTTATATTACAAAAGTTACCGGGCTATTGACGGCGCGAAACTTGGGGTCTATAATTGCAGGTAGCCTGGTTTGGAGGGCTTTTTTCGGCAGGAGGACGGGTCCATCCCCTGCTTTTGCCGAAAAAGGGCCGAAGGGCCGGGCAAAATCTAAAAGGAGGAAAACATCCTATGAGAAACTTGAAAAAGTTCCTCGCGCTGGTCCTGGCGCTGATGATGGTCATGTCCGTCATGGTCACCGTCTCCGCTAAGACGAGCTACACCGATGACGACAAGATCGACGCTAACTACAGCGAAGCGATCGAAGTCCTGTCCAAGATCGGTGTGCTCCAGGGCCGGGGCGAGGCCGGCAGCAGCGCGTTCGATCCCGAAGGGACCCTGACCCGCGCTGAGGCCGCCAAGATCGTCAGCTATATGCTGCTGGGCAGCGACGCTGCGAGTCTTCCCACCGCCGCTGTTTACAGCGACGTGCCCACCACCTTCTGGGGCAACAAGTTCGTCAACTATGCCTCTCTGAAGGAGATCATCGACCCCGCCAACGACAAGTTCCGTCCTGGCGACAAGGTGACGGGCTATGAGTTCGGCAAGATGGTTCTGGTGGCCGCCGGCTTTGATCCCGACGAGTACACCAACACCAACCTCTGGTACGTGAACGTGGCCGAGGACGTGAAGCTGACCGCCGGCGACTTCCCCCTGAACACCGGCGATCTGAGCTCCTCCCCCATCACCCGTGAGGCCGCCGCTCAGCTGGCTTTCGCCATCCTGAACTATGCCGTCGGCGATACCTACTACACCGTGTACCTCGACACCGATACGGACGGCGAGGTCGACACCGGCGAGAAGGTCCTCTATACCGGCACCGACTACAGCCTGGCCATGCTGTATGCTCAGTCCACCGGCGCTGTCGTCAAGGCTGAGCCCCAGACTCTGGGCAGCGATGTGTTCGGTCTGACCTGCAAGAAGGACGCCACCGACGTTTGGGGCCGTCCCGTCAAGAAGTGGACCGCCACCGCCCCCAAGGCCACCGCTGAGTTCCCCTACCCCGCCGTGGCTAAGTACACTGTGGCCATTGACGAGTGCGAAGTGGTCGAGGATCACTCCGAGCTGAGCGGCAAGACCGTCGTCAGCTATTGGAAGAACGGCGTGGAGCAGACCAACCCCGCCTACTTCAGCAAAGGCTATGATACCACGATCGAGGCGCAGGGCGTCAACGAGGTGCTGGGCGCTCAGGGCACTCAGATCGAGATCTACGCGGTCACCGGCGGTTACCGCGTGGTGGAGATCGAGACCTGGCTGGCCAAGGTCAGCGCTGTGACCCCCGCTACGGTCGACAAGAACGGCCACGCCACCAAGCGCACCGTCACCCTGACCGTCTATGACCGCGACGGCAATGCCACGATCGCCGGCTATGAGAGCGATACCCTCGTCGCGGGCGACTATGTGCTGGTCACCGCCAAGAAGGGCGCCACTGCCGCGGCCGTTACCGACGTGGTCGAGGTGAAGGCCGCTCCTCAGGTCACCACCGGCGCTGTGACGACCTGGAGCACCGGTGCCTATCCCGTCGTCAACCAGCACACCATCGGCGGCCAGAAGTACAATGACGCCGAGAAGTTCTCTCTGGGCTATCATGTCTCTGCCCCCAGCCGCATCGCTCTGGGCGACGGCTTCGGCAACGTGATCGGCCTGGTCGACACCATCGCGCAGTATGTCGTGGTGGAGAAGATCGCCTGGATCCACAACGGCCTGAGCGACGGCGTTGCGAAGGCCAACCTGATCAAGACCGACGGCACCCGTGTTGAGAACGTGACCATCTCCAAGATCAACGGCGCCGCGGCCACGAACACCGAGATTGCTGGCGGCAGCGTTGCCAACGCTCAGGTCACCGACGACTGGTCCACCAACACCGCCTACTACACGGATCTGATGACCTACACCGTGGACGCTCAGGGCAACTACACTCTGGCTCCTCATCCCACGGGCAGCCCCTTCTCTGACGACAACAGGCTTCCCGCTCCCGGCGGCGAAAGCGTCGGTATCATCACTGGCGCCGCCGACATCTGGCAGGATACCGATAACAACTATGTCAAGGATGCCGGTGAGACCAAGGTCTATGGCGTCGGCACCGACAACACCGTCTATATCCTGCGGGATCCCACCACCGGCAAGATCGATATCTACACCGGCAAGAACAACGTGCCCACCCTCACCAAGGCTGATGTGTGCATCCTGAACAACGCCGACGGCTATGCCGCTCTGGTGCTCGTGACTGGCGCCTACACCAAGGCCGGCGGGAACACCGGCACATTCGTGGCCTATGTGGGCGACTACGCGAACAGCGTGGGCTCCAGCGGCAACAACGACGTGTATCAGGTGTACCCCGTGGGCAGCACTGAGGCCCGCAACGTTCTCGCTCCTCGGCCTCTGCCGAACGTGTGGAACAGCAGCGTGACCGCTTCCGGTATGTACCAGATCGTGGTGAACGACCAGGGCGTCGTCACTGCCGTCACCAACCTCAGCGTGGGCATCACCGGCTACGTCGCCGCTAAGCAGGTTGGTACTACCACCACTTGGCTGGTGAACACGGGCGTCAAGGCTGTCGAGAACGGCAGCTCCCTGAAGACGCAGCAGTATAGCGGTTCCGTCGCCGCCGGGAACGTGGCTCTGGTCCCGGGCGGTACTGAGATGAACTTCGCCATCCGCAGCGACGCCGCCATTATGGTTGCCTATACCAACGGCGTTGTTGCCAAGGGCACCGTGGCCGACCTGGCGGCGAATGACGCGGTGATCGTGGCCTATGAGACGATCGCCGGCCAGAACTACGCCAACGCCATCTATGTCATTAAGGCCGCCGGGAGCATTCCCACTCCGCCTTCCACCACGAAGTACACGCTGACCGCGACCGCCAGTTATAGCGACCCCACCATCACCGTCACCGCGATTCTGAGTGCTGAGGCCGGCAAGAACTTTGGTACGGACGATACGGTGACCTTTACCGCCACCCTGAAGCGGGTCTACCAGACCGGCGCGAAGGAGATCGTCGCGACCAAGACCTTTACGAGCCTCGCTGCCGGCGTTGACCGTCTTGCCATTGGGGCCGGTAATAATCTGAACATCACCTGTGGCACTCTGTCCGGTTCCTATCAGTATGAGCTGGTTGTGACTGCTGCCCACAGCAACGGGACCAGCTATGACCAGACCATCCAGATCACCGGCTAAGACGTGACTGAGAAGGGTCAAATCCCGTTAAAAAGCCCCCGGCCTTATGGCCGGGGGCTTTTTCTGCCCGCTCAGGCTTTGATCCCGTAGACGTTCGCCCACCTGCAGTTGGTAAAAGAGACGGCGCCGACGGAGGACCAGGGGGTCGTGAGGTTCGCGCCTTCCCAGCAAAAATCGTACATCACCAGAAAACTGCACGCCAGCATTGCGCCTTTGCCCGCCCGAACCAGCAGGACGATCCGCGCGCTGGTTGCCGAGTTGACGCTCACGGACGCGTCTCCGGCGGAGATCGTGCCGTTTGCGACGCTGGCAAAGATCACCAGCGCCTGGTACTGGTCCATATCCACCCCGGCCAGGTTCACGTCCAGAGCGGCGTAGCTGTCCTGGGACACCGGCCCCAGCACGTGGACGAAAGCGGTCTCCGCCCTGGCCTGGGCGATCCTGCCGTCCAGCGCCGCGTCCCCGGCGGAGACGGCGGCGGACAGGCGCTGTTCCATGGCGGCGTCGGCGGCGGACAGGCGCTGCTCCATGGCGGTATCGGCGGCGGACAGCCGCTGCTCCATGGCGGCGTCGGCCCCCTGGAATTCGGAGCGCAGGGCGGCCTCCCCGCCGGCGCGGGCCTGGGTCTCGGCGGACAGCCCGCCCTCCAGCGCGCCCAGGCGGCCGTCCTGGGCCTGGAGCCGGGTCTCCACGGCACGGGTGTTCTCGTTGATGGGCTCCGGGCTGATGGGGTCGCTGGTCTCGATCAGGTTGAGCTGGTATTGTTCGGTTTTCTGCACGTTTTTGGCCTCCTCCAGTAGATATAACAGAAGGCGGCCCGAACGGCCCTTGTTGCCGGGAAATGTGCGCCTAATCCGGCGGCAGGAGCCGGCCATACAGCCCGGTGACCTCCGGCAGCACCCGGTCCAGGCGGAAGCGCTCCGCCCGCTCCGCCCCCCGGCGGCCCATCTCCCGGCCCCGGTCCGGCAGCGCCAGCAGGGCGCGGACGGCGGCGGCGCAGGCGGCGGCGTCCCCATAGGGGTAGAGCAGGCCGGCGGTCCCGTCCTCGATCAGGTCGGTGTGGCCCTTGACCCGGCTGGCGGCCACGGGGAGGCCGCAGTGCATGGCCTCCATCACGTTGAAGGGCAGCCCCTCGCTTCGGCTGGCGGAGACGGCGGCGTCGGCGGCGGCGAACCAGGGGGCCATATCGGCTGTCTGTCCGGGGAAGAGGACCCGGCGGGCCAGCCCCAGCGCCCCGGCCAGGTCCCGGCACTCCTCCAGCAGCGCCCCCTGTCCCGGCAGGGCCAGGACGCAGCTCTCGGGCAGCATGGGCATGGCCTCGATCAGCACCCGCTGGCTCTTCCGCCGGGAGAACTCCGCCGGATAGACCAGCAGGAACGCGTCCTCCGGGAGGCCAAGCTCCCGCCGCAGGGCGCGTCCGGCCTCCGGGCCGCCCCGGTCCAGCGGGGCGAAGTCCACCCCCATGCCGGGGATGCGCTCCACCCGCCGGCCCAGCCGGCGCTTTTTGGCGCATTGGAAGTCCCAGTCGTTCATGGTCAGCAGCAGGTCGGTCTCCGGGGCGGTCAGCCGCTCGGCGGCCAGCAGCAGGCCTCTTTTGAGGGCGGGGGTGTCGTCGTCGAACAGGTAGCCGTGGACGGTATCGGCCACCTTTGGCCGGTCCCGCATCCCCTTCACGGCCAGCCGGGTAAAGAAGGCGGCCAGGGAGGTGTGGGTGGAGATCAGGGCGTAGCCCTCCCGGCGGATCAGGTCCCGGAGGATGGCCGCCGCCCGGAAGTTTCGCGGGGAGGCCATCCGCTTCTCGAAGGGCAGGGGGATGAGCCGGTGGGCCTGCGGGATATCTGCCGGTTCGCCGCCGCAGGCCGCGTGGACCTCCCAGCCCCGGTCCCGGAACCACGCCAGATAGGGCAGGTGGAAGCTCCGAATGTGCGAAAAAGTGGAGGCGGTGAAGAGGACCTTTCGCTCCAACTTCATCGCCTCCTTTCGCAGGTCAGACCGTTTCGTCGTTGATGAATTTGCCGCCGAACACCGTGATGAGCAGGATCTGGATGTCGAAGGCCAGGCTCCAGTGTTCGATGTAGTACACGTCGCGCTCGATGCGGCCCGGGATGGAGGTGTCCCCCCGGAAGCCGTTCACCTGGGCCCAGCCGGTGATGCCGGGCCGCACCTGGTGCTTGACCATGTAGAGGGGGACCTCGTTTCGGAACTGGTCCACGTAATAGGGCAGCTCCGGCCGGGGGCCCACCAGGCTCATGTCCCCTTTCAGCACGTTCCAGAGCTGGGGCAGCTCGTCCAGCGAGCATTTCCGCATAAAGGCCCCGAAGTGGGTCTTGCGCTCGTCGGTTTTGGCGCTCCAGGCGATATCCTGGGCGTCGTTCAGCCGCATGGAGCGGAACTTATACATATAAAAGGGCTTTTTGCCCCGGCCGATGCGCTCCTGCTTGAAGATCACCGGCCCCGGCGAGGACAGCTTCACCCCGATGGCGCAGAACAGCAGGAGGGGGGAGGTGAGGACCAGCAGCGCCGCCGAGCCAAGGATATCCATGGTCCGCTTGAAGAAGGCGTTGGCCCAGTTGTCCAGGGGGATGTGCCGGATGTTCAGCATGGGGATGCCGTTCAGATCGTCGAACTGGGGGTTGGAGGGGATGTAGTCGGCGTAGAACGGGATGATGGACAGCCGCACCCCGGCGCCCTCGCAGGAGTCGATGATCGCCTGGACCCTGCCGAAGTCCGCCGCCTCCAGGGCGCAGACCGCCTCGTCCACGCTCTGCCGCTCCAAAATATCCGACAGGTCCTCGTAGGAGCCCAGCCAGCGCAGATCGCCCATGTCCTCCTCCGGCGCTCCGGCGATATAGCCGGCGGCGCGGTAGCCCAGCTCCAGGTCCCGGCGGATCTCGTCCGCGTACCGGGCGGCCAGGCGGCCGCCGCCGATCACCAGAACGTGCTTCAGATTGTGCCCGGACTGCCGGAAGGTGCGGAGGAACCGGCGCAAAACGTACCGTTTGACGCTGAGCGCCCCGGTCATCAGCAGGAAGGCGATGCCCAGCAGCGCGCGGGAGTAGTGGACGCCCCAGCTGAGGAACAGCAGGCTCTGGAGGACCACCATGTCCAGCAGGGTGGCCTCCCAAAGCCGGACGAGCTCCGTCCGCAGCCGTTTTTTGCGGTAGCTCTGGTAAAGCCCGAACGCGGCGAAGGTGAACAGCTGGGCGGCCGTGTAGAAGGCGGCCAGTATCAGGTAGTTATCCAGCGGGATGCTCATCTCCCCGTGGAACACCGCGAAGCGGACCCAAAAGGCGATGGGGAAGGACAGGAACACGATGGCCCCGTCGGTGAACACATGGAACTGGTTCAGCAGTTTTTGATTCTCTTTGATCATTGCGCCTCACCCGCAGCGTGGATATGCTCCCACGTCCCATACTGGTTGATGAACGCGATCCCCGCCTCGCTGAGTTCGATGGGGGCGAGGCTCGCCGCGTTCCAGTCGTCCAGCACCCGGATGACGCGGGCCGCGCCCGCCCGGAACTCCGGCGTGTCCTGCTGGTACTGGGAGAGGAGCTGAAGGGCGGTCTGCCATACGGAGGCGTCGGAGGCGAATTCCCGCATATCCCGCTCCAGCTGGTCGAAGGCGTCGTCCGTCCGGCCTGTGCTGAAGTAGTACTCGTCCACGGACAGGCCCACCACCGCGGAGGAGACTTTGGACATCCGCTCCGCGTAGGCGTCGGCCTGCCGGCGGATGTCGTCCTCCGCCGGGTACTGTTCGGCGCTGTAAAGATAGGTCTTGGCGTAGTCGGACCACTCGAAGGGATCCAGCCGGATGGCGGCGTTCAGCTCCGTGAAGGACACGGCCTTTTCCCCGATGCCGGCCGCGGCCAGATTGGCGCCCAGCAGACCGCCGAAGACCACCACCAGCGCCGCCGTCAGGGCGGTCAGGGCGGTTTTCGCCGGCCTGGTCAGCGAAAGGGCGGGGACGGCCCCTCCGCAGCCGATCCCGATCAGGGCGAACACGCCGAAGGCCATGGGCAGATATCGCCCGGTGGAGAACACCACCTCCACCGCCGCGTGGCCCGCCATGAACACCAGGGCCGCGCCAAGGGCCGGGACCAGCGGGCAGGCGTTCTCCTTTTTCCGCCGCTCGAACCACACCGCGGCGGCGGAGGCCAGCAGCAGGAACAGGAACACCGCCAGACCGATGACGCCCTTGTCCACCATCACCTCGATATAGTGGTTGTGGACGTTCTGGGTCTCATACCAGAAGGTCTGCACGGAGCGGAAGCCGTTCTCGAATCCGCTGAGTCCGACGCCGAAAACGGGGCTGCGCCGAAACAGCTTCATGCCGTCCTCAAAGAACACCAGCCGCTGGATGGCGTTCTCGTTGGCGAACAGTCCCTGGAGGCGGTTGGACATAAAGCCGGGCAGCAGCCTGTAACCCAGGGGGATGGAGCCGCGCTCCGCCCCGTCGTACACCGCGGAGGCGAGTTTTGCCCCGTCGGGCGCGAAGAAGTTGAAGTAGACCACCAAACTGTCCTCCGGGACGGTAAAGGAGGCCCCCTGCGCCTCTCCGAAGTACAGCACGGTGCTGGTGTGGACCATGGTCTCCTGCTGATCCTGGCTTTCGATGGTGACGGCCAGGGCGCTGTCCGCGTCCACAGTCAGCGTGTATGTCCCCGGCGCGGGATAGGCCGCGCGGCGCAGCGACCCGCCGGCCTCCAGCCTGGCGGGGCCGGTGAGGTTGACCGCGGCCGCCGCGTAGGCGGCCAGGACGACGACCAGAGCGATGACGACGATGGGCACCAGCTTTGCTCTGCCGGACAGCTTGTCCGCCAGCTTTCGTCCCACGGAGCCGTCCAGCAGGCACAGGGCGGCGGCGCCGAGGGCCGCGCACACCAGGGGGATGGGCTGGATGCCCGTCCACACGCCCAGGGAGGTCATGGAGATGACCGCGGCGGAGATCATGGTGAGCGCCAGAGTCTCCAGCATCAATATCAGGGTGCCGATCCGGCGCTCCCTCCGCTCCAGGATAAGATAGATCAGGAAGGCCAGGATGGCCATGGCGGTGCCGCCCATGCTGAATACCAGGATAAAGGCCAGCGAGTTGATATACAGGAGGACCAGATACGCCCGCCTGCGGTCCCGGCTCTCCTCCGTGGAGGCCAGACCCAGCGCCAGCAGCACGCCGAGGCCGGCGATCCCGGCAAAGACATTGGGGCTGCCAAAGATGGAATTCATCCGCACGCCGGCCTCTACGCCGGCAAAGGCGCTTTCGCGGTAGTCCGTGTAGAGGAGCCGCAAAAAGGCCAGTACCGGCTCGCTGAGAAAGTGTGTGGACAGCAGGTCGATGCTCACAAGGCTGGCCAGCCCGGAGAAACCGGACAGGACCGCCGCCATCCAGCGGCCGGGAGCGTGCCCCTCTCCGGGGGCGAGAGCGGCGAGGATCATCACCAGACAGAAGGGGATCAGGGCGCTCAGGAACTCATACAGGGCCAGCTTGCCGGAGGCGGTCCGGGCGGCGTAAAGGGTGGAGACGCCGTCTGTCAGGACATACAGGACCAGCGCGCACACCGGCAGGGTGAATCGGTCCCGCAGCGCGGAAAAGCGCAGGGCGCCGATCACCAGCGCGAGGGCCATCAGCCCCAGGGCGATCCATTTCAGCTTGGGGTCGTAGAAGTCATAGTTGGCGCAGACGGCGAGGAAGAACAGAAGAACAAGAACGCATATCCCCACCGGATGGGCGGACGCCTGAGCAAGGCGCAGGGCGATATCCGGCCTCTTTTTGGCGTTATGGCGTTTGGACATATCCGTCCCCTCCTCCGAAAGCTCTGCGCGGCGGCGCGCAAAGGGCCGTCCGCAGTCCCCCGCCGGCCTCTGCCGGGGCGATAAATGCCCGGGTGAAGCAGAGACCGCCAGTCACCCGGAACCACTCCCGATGTACAACGCAGAGCAAATGCGCAACCTTGACAAATGATATCATATTCCCCGCGCTTTTGCAAGTAGAGGGCAAGACACTTCTTGCCAACTGTAAGCGGCGGCCCGCCTGGGTTTGGCTCCTATTTGCCATGGGATATATGAAGAGCGGTATATTTACGCATTTTGGCGTTGACGTAGAAAAACTGTCAGTTTTTGCGCTGTACAGCCATATTATCACGAAGCCGTTTCAAAAGACAAGAAGCGGGCCGGCGGTCTCCGCCGGCGGATATCGAGATTGTCTCTTCAGTTACAACATAAAACAAGGAGGAGTTATTATGCCAAAAGCGTTCCTGATCCCCACGGCCGCCAAGAGGCCGGTCCTGATGGCCAGACCCGCTCTGGTGGACGCCTTGGGCAGGCCCCTGGCCCTCTCGGACAGTAAGAAGGAGGAGCTGCAGATGGGCCAGGCCTTTGCCTCTGTACGGCAGATCACAGAGGCATGTACCGCCATCCACAATACGTGTTTTGTGGATCCCGGAAATGCTGACTGGTTCAATGGGCTGAACAACAAACTGAACGTTCTGAAGGGCTATGCCGACTCCTGGTTGAAGGACTACGCCATCGCCATCACCTCCACCATCCCCAGCAGCATTATTACCTTTGTCCCCAAGTTTGACGCCGGCGCCAAGGTGCTGCAGTGCATTATCGATCGCAACCCCATGGAACTCTCTCCCAGCGACGCCGCCCTGGCCCGCGATGTCATAGCCCGGATCGTGTCCAAGGTCGATGAGATCTCCCAAAATGTGGAGTATTATGTCAAGCGGGACGGGCATATGAACACCAGCGGCAAGCTTATCGACTGGCAGGCGAATATGCTTGCCGCCAGGAAGGACCTGGCGGAAGGAAGCGCCAATATCCAGTCGGCCTGTACGGATTTGAAGAAACAAATCGCGGAATACAATAGTGAGATTGACGGATTGAATGCGGAGATCGAAGCGTATAACAAGATGATAGCCCTGGGCGGCGGCCTGGTGGGCGGCGGGGCCACTATCGGGGTGATAGGCTATGGAATGTGTTTTGTCTTCCCGTGGGTCGGAGGAGTCCTTCTCGCTCTTGGCATCGGTATGGTCGTGGGCGGCGGTGTTACCTGGGGAGAGATGCAGAATAAGATCAACAAGGCCAATGGGAAGATCGTCGAACTCACTTCCAAAATCAAAGATGACCAGAAGACCATTCTGGCTCTGAATACTTTAAGCGCGGCCGCTTCTACCTGCCTGGCCAGCGCGGACAGCGCCATCAGCAACCTTGCTGATTTTGCCGTCACCTGGGTCACCTTTGGGGACTCGCTGCGGGCTATTTTGTCCGCGCTGGACGAAGGCAGCGAGGCGGCCAGCGGCGCGCTGTTGGGGATGAATTTGGATGAGGCTCGGGAGGACTGGGCGGATACCAAGGATTACGCCAAACAACTCTTAGAGGTCCCCGGCGAGATCAAAGTCGTTCCCGCCGGCGACCAGGCGGCATAAGCGGCCGCATAGTCGCCGCATCAGACGTAGACGGGACTGCTCTTCCTAACGGATATGAGCCTCTAAAGCCTGCTCGTTAAAACCGACAGCCTGAAACGCGAAACGGATGGCATTGCCAAAGCCAATGCCATCCGTTTCTGCGTTATTATAAAATCATCGGCGTGACAGCGCGATCGATCGTGGGAAAGGGACCGGCGCGCTGAGACCGCGGAAGCCCCCGAGGGAGATGAACTCAAGCCCAGGGATTCTCGGTGGGATAGGGAAGGCTCTTGGGCTGATTGTACGCGATATCCCCCACGCCCAGGAACTTGAACACCTCGAACAGGGCCTTGCCGTAGTGCCCGAAGGCCACCGCCCCGTGGTGGGGATACCGCTTCTGGATGAGGACGTGACGATAAAAACGCCCCATCTCCGGGATGGCGAACACGCCGATGCCGCCGAAGGACTGTGTCGCCACCGGCAACACCTCCCCCTGGGCGATGTAGGAGCGGAGGTTCCCCTCGCTGTCACACTGGAGCCGGTAGAAGGTGATGTCAGAGGGCGCGATGTCCCCCTCCAGGGTGCCACGGGTGAAGTCGGGTTCGGAGTCCTTGGGCTCCAGCAGCCGGTGCTGGATGAGCTGGTACTTCACCGCCCGGTCGGCGCACAGCTTGCAGGCGGGGGTGTTGCCGCAGTGGAAGCCCATGAAGGTGTCGGTGAGAGCGTAGTCATACTTGCCCTTGATGCTTTCCTCCCACATCTGGGCCGGGACGGAGTTGTTGATGTCCAGCAGGGTCACGGTGTCGCCGGACACGCACATACCGATGTACTCGCTGAGGGCGCCGTAGATATCCACCTCGCAGGCCACGGGGATGCCGCGAGAGGCCAGGCGGGAGTTGACGTAGCAGGGCTCGAAGCCGAAGGCCTCCGGGAAGGCGGGCCAGCACTTGTCGGCGAAGGCCACATACTTCCGGCTGCCCTTGTGCTGCTCCGCCCAGTCCAGCAGGGTCAGCTCGAACTGGGCCATCCGGGCGGACAGCTCGGGGTAGTATTTGCCCTCCCCCATCTCGGCGGCCATCTCGTCGCAGATGCCGGCGATGCGGGGGTCCCCGGCGTGGGCCTTGTAGCTCACCAGCAGATCCAGCTCGGAGTTCTCCTCGATCTCCACGCCGATCTCGTACAGGCCCTTGATGGGGGCGTTGCAGGCGAAGAAGTCCTGGGGCCGGGGGCCGAAGGTGATGATCTTCAGGCCGGCCACGCCCAGCAGGCCCCGGGCGACGGGCACGAAGTCCGCGATCATCTGCGCGATGTCCTCCGCCGTGCCCACAGGGTATTCGGGGATGTACGCCTTGAGGTGGCGCATCCCCAGGTTGTAGGAGCAGTTGAGCATACCGCAGTAGGCGTCGCCCCGGCCGTTGATGAGGTCGCCGTCCCCCTCGGCGGCGGAGGCGTACATGACGGGGCCGTCGAAGTTTTTGGCGATGAGGGTCTCGGGGGTCTCCGGGCCGAAGTTGCCCAGGAACACCACCAGGGCGTTGCAGCCCGCGGATTTGACCTCCTCCACCGCTTTCAGCATATCCAGCTCGTTTTCCACGGTGGTCTTGCACTCGTAGAGGTCCAGGCCGTTCTTGGCGCAGGCGGACACGATGGCGCTCCGCCGCCGCTCCGACAGGGAGATGACGAAGCAGTCCCGGCTCACGGCGATGATGCCCAGTTTTACCTCTGGAATGTTGGTCAGCATGGTTTTTCCTCCTCTTTATCGCAATGTTTTGAATAACTCTCTCATAGCGGGGTAGACGCGGCGGAATTTCTGATACCGCTCCTCATACCGGGCGGCGATTTCCGGGTCGGGGGAGACGGTCTCGGTCACCCGGACCAGCCTTGCCGCGGCGTCTGCCACCGTGGGGTACTCCCCGCAGGCCACCGCCGCCAGGATCGCCCCGCCGTATCCGGGGCCCTCCTCGGCGGCCAGGACCTGAATGTCGATGCCCAGCGCGTTGGCCACGATCTTCCGCCACAGGGGGCTCTTGGCCCCGCCGCCGCAAATGCGGCTCGTTTTGATGTCCAGCCCCAGGGATCTCGCCACCTCCAGGCAGTCCCGGATGGCAAAGGCCACCCCTTCCAGCACCGCCTGGGTCAGATCGGCCCGGGTGTTGTCCATGGTCAGGCCGGTGAAGGTGCCCCTGGCGTCGGTGTCGTTGATGGGGGAGCGCTCCCCCATGAGGTAGGGCAGGAAGAACACGTGGTTCCGGCCCAGCTTTTCGTCGGTGATGGGGACCTGCTCGGCGGGGTAGTCCCCGGTATTCAAAATGTCCTCGCACCACCACTTGTTGCAGGAGGCGGCGGACAGCATACAGCCCATCAGGTGGTAGTGCCCGTCGGCGTGGGCGAAGGCGTGGAGGGCGTTATTGGGGTCCACGCCGAATCTCTCGCTGGAGATGAAGATGGTCCCGCTGGTGCCGAGGGAGATGTTGCACTGGCCGTCCCCCACGGTGCCGGTGCCCACCGCCGCGGCGGCATTGTCCCCGGCCCCGGCGCAGACCTTCACTCCCTCCGGCAGGCTCAGGGCGGCGGCCGCGTCGGGTGTCAAAGTCCCCACTACCTCATAGCTCTCATAGAATTTGGGCAGCTGCTCCTCCCGGACGCCGCAGATGTCACACATCTCTTTGGACCAGCGCTTATGCTCCACATCCAGCAGGAGGGTGCCGGAGGCGTCGGAGAAGTCGGTGCAGTGGACGCCGGTGAGCCGGTAGTTGATGTAGTCCTTGGGCAGCATGATCTTTTCGATTTGGGCGAACAGCTCCGGCTCGTGCTTTTTCATCCACAGCAGTTTGGGGGCGGTGAAGCCGGCGAAGGCGATGTTGGCGGTGTATTCGCTCAGCTTTTCCTTGCCCACGGCGGTGTTGAGCCACTCGGCCTCCTCGGCTGTCCGCCCGTCGTTCCACAGGATGGCGGGGCGGAGGACCCGGTCGTTCCCGTCCAGGGCCACCAGGCCGTGCATCTGGCCGCCGCAGCCGATGCCGGCGATTTGGGCCTTGTCTACGCCCGCCGTCAGTTCCCGGACGCCGCTCACCACGGCGGACCACCAGTCCTCGGGGTCCTGCTCCGACCAGCCGGGATGTGGGAAGGAGATGGGGTACTCCTTTGACACCACGTTTTGGATGGCCCCCGCGCCGTCCATCATCAGCAGCTTTACGGCGGAGGTGCCCAGGTCGATGCCGATGTAATACATACCGCGCCCCCTTTTTCGTTCTTACAGCTGCTATTATAAGGCGCGCGGCCCATTTGTCCATACGGTTTGGACAAATTCCCGCCGGGATCGGGGACGCGAAAAGGCCCGTGATCGTGGGATTACAGGCCTTTTCCATGATATCATTTGCGGACGAGGGCCCCCGCCCGGACCAGATGGTCGGGAGTGCGGGGCTTGATGCGGCCCGCCTTGACGCGGGCGTGCTGGGGGCACACCGCCAGACACTTGCCGCAGTGCTCGCACATATCCTGGTCCACCATGTGGACGTACCCGGCCTTGCCGATGATGGCGCCCTCCGGGCAGACCTCCATGCACTTGCCGCAGCCCACGCACCGGTCGGCCAGCACGTGGACGGTGAAATAGGGCCGGCACACCAGGGCGGGGCAGCGCTTCTTGCGGATGTGCTGGTCGATCTCGCCGGCGAAGTCCTCCATGGCCAGGGCCAGCATCCGGCCCGCGCCCCGGCCGAAGTCGCAGTCGCAGCCCAGGGACATGGCCTGAGCCACGTCTTTGGCGTAGTCCATCCGCTCCAGGCTGCCCCGGCCGCGGGTGATCTCCTCGAACACCAGGTGGAGCTGGCGGAGCCCCTCCCGGCACAGCACACACTTGGAGCAGGACAGCTCCATCAGCTCCAGGGTGAGCCTGGTGAGGTAGTCTACCACGCACACGGCGTCGTCCAGATATCTGACCTCGTTGGTGCAGGGGACGGTGCCGTCGGTATACAGCCCTTCCAGCAGCTCCTCCGCCCGCTCCGCGGGGAGGATGCGGCCCAGGGGGGCGCCCACGTGGACGAGCTTGGCGTTCTGGGGGGCGGACAGCTGGGGCTTTACCCGCTCCAGCGCGTCGATCTCCTGCTGGCGGGCGTGGTTTTTCATCGCTTCATAGCCGAATTCCATCGTTTAAGCCTCCTTTGCCACGTCGGCCCAGAACACGGGCTTGGGGATGTCCCGGCGCAGATCGCACTGGAGGCAGCGCTGGGCCTCGCAGTGGGCCTGCTCGCAGGTGTAGGTCCTGTAGACGTTCTCGTCCCCGTGCTTCACCCGCGTCTCCGGGTCGATCACGTCCATCTCGATCCGCGGCAGCGTCCCGAACCCGGGGAACTCCCCGATGTGGGGATCGGCGGTGCGCTCCACCAAGGTCTCCTCGATGTTTCCGTCGCCGCCCAGATATTTGTCGATCTGGCTCGCGGCCTCGCGGCCGGAGGCAATGGCCTGAATGACGGACTTGGTGCCGTAGATCACGTCTCCG
>CANQKJ010000018.1 GCA_947624465.1 uncultured Oscillospiraceae bacterium | reverse complement strand
TCCTCACGGGAGAACAGGCCCTGGACGGAGTCGGTGCCGTTGAGGGTCTGGGGGTTGGCGACGACGCAGCGGAGCAGGGCCACCAGCTCGTCGGCGTCCCAGGCGGCGTTCTGGCCGATGAACAGGTCGGCGCGGTTGGTGCCGTAGTAGCCGTTGTAGGCGGTGTCGATGTAGGTGCGGAGCATATTGACGGCCTCAACGCCGCTCATGCTGCCGGCGGCGTTCATCTTGTCGACGATGTTGCCGGCGGCGTCATAGTCCTTGGTGACCTTCTCGACGCCGGAGCCGTCAGCCTTGACCACGTCCACCTCCACCTTGCCGGTGGTGGGCATATAGGGCTGATAGGCGGGGGCGGCGGTGTTATTGCTGCCGTCGGCGGTGAACTCGCCCTCGCCGTTCAGCAGCTTCTCCACCCAGTCGGTACGCATCAGGGGCATACGCTCGATGTCGTTGACGCCGTCAAAGTAGGGGCTGAAGTAGATGGCGCCGGTGGAGGTGTCGCCGATGATGGACAGCTTGACGATGGGGTTGGCGTCCAGATAGGCCTTGAAGTTGGGCATCTGGTCCAGATACTCGGCGATATTGACCAGGGAGCCGGCCACGCCGTTCTCATTCAGCTTGGTGGCGGTGCCGGAGACCAGGTCCACCTCGCTCAGGCGCTCTTTCCAGTAGTCGAACTCGTTGGAGGCGGAGTTGCCCTGGTACTTGTCCTCGAAGACTATCTTCAGGACGTTCTGGACCTGGACCCAGGTGGGCTTCAGCTCGCCGGTGTGATAGGTCACGCCGTCGGCCAGAGTCACGCCTTCGCCGGCAGTCTCGGCGTCGAAGGTGATGCCGGTCTTTTCGCTGTTGTAGCCCACGGCGGAGCGGATCACGGTGCCGTCGGCATAGGTCAGGCCGGTGGGCTGCTCGTCCTCGCCGCCCTGCTCAGTGGGAGCGGTGGAAGGGGCCTGAGACGCGGGGGCCTGAGACGCGGTAACGTCGAGGCTGGGGCCGCAGCCGGCCATCAGCGCAAAGCTCAGCGCGACCACGAGCAGGATCGCAATCAGTTTTTGCTTTTTCATGGGAATCCTCCTAAATTTAAATTTTTATCCGGACGCTGCCGGGGTTCGATATGGGATATGGGATCAGCTGAACGGTGAGCCGTTACTCCTTCACGCCGCCCACATTGGTGCCCTTGGCGAAGTACTTCTGGATGAAGGGGTAGATCACCAGGATGGGCACGATGGAGCAGACGATCAGGGCGTAGATCACGGAGTCGGACGCGTAGGGATAGTTCCAGCCGGTCATGGTGTCGGGGTTGGTGAATTCCTCCAGCCGCAGACGGATGAACACCTGCAGGGGGTGCTCGTTCTGGTTGGAGATCATCTGCCGCGCCCAGAAGTAACCGTTCCAGCGGGAGATGGCGAAGAACAGGGCCACCGTGGCGATGGTGGACTTGCTCATGGGGATGTACACGTTGGTCAGCACCTGCATCTCGGTGGCGCCGTCCACGATGGCGGCCTCCTCCACCTCGCTGGGCACGCCCTCAAAGGCGTTGCGCAGCAGGATGATGTTCATGGCCGCCATGCCCATGGCGATGACCACCAGCCACTTGTCGTCCATGATGCCCACGGCGTTGAAGACCTTCTGGGTGGCCAGGTAGTTCAGGTACTGGGGCACGATGCCGGCGGAGAACCACATGGTGAACACCAGGAAGAAGTTGAAGCCGGTGCGGAACAGCAGGCGGCGCTTGGACAGGGCGTAAGCGCCCAGGATGGCGGTGAGCATGGCCCACAGCGTACCATAGAGGGTGACGAACAGGGTGTTGGAGTAGGCGTTCCAGAACATATTGTCCCCGAACATCCGGGCAAAGGCGCCGAACTGGACGTCGATGGGGAGCAGCACCACGCTGCCGTACTCCACGGCGGACCTTCCGCTGATGGCGGAGGACACCGCGTACACGAAGGGATACAGGCAGGCCAGCGCGAAGATGGTCAGCAGAGTGTAGCTGAGGATCTTGAAGATCAGCTCGGAGATCTCAAGTTTTCTTTTCATGGCGGCCTCCTGTCAGTACAGCGACGTGTTGGACGCCTTCTTGGCGATGGTGTTGGCGCCGATGACCAGCAGCATACCGATGACGTTGTTCATCATCTCGGCCGCGGCGGCAAGGCCCGTCTGCGCGGAGCCGCCCATGCCGTAGCGGTTGGCGAAGGTGGACACCACGTCGGCGGTGACGTAGGTATTGGTGTTGTACAGCAGCAATACCTTCTCGTAGCCGATGTTCAGCAGGGAGCCGATGCGGGTGATGAGCATGATGACGATGGTGGACAGGATGCTGGGAAGCACCACGTACCGCATCTGCGCCCACTTGTCGGCGCCGTCGATCTGGGCGGCCTCGTAGCTGGTGGGGGACACGGCGATGATGGCGGCAAAGAACACGATGCTGTCATAGCCGGCGGTCTCCCAGATGCCGCTGATCTGGTAGATGGAGCGGAAGAAGGCGGGGTTGTTCAGCAGACCGGCGTTGGCCACGTCGTGGCTGATCAGCCCCAATGCCTCAAGTCCCTGGTTCAAAACACCCATGCCGGTGGTCAGCGACCCCTGCTTGACCAGCATGGTCACCAGGGAGGTCATGACGACGGTGGACATGAATTTCGGCAGATAGGTGAGCACCTGGAACACGCTCCGGGCGGCATTGGACCGAATCTCGTTAAAGAACAATGCCAGGATGATAGGGATGGGGAAGCCGAAGCAGAGACCGTAAAAGCTGAGGATGAAGGTGTTCCGCATGGCCCGCCAGAACTCGGTGGAGGCGGTGTCGCCGCCCACCAGCAGCCGCTTGAAATACGAGAAGCCGGAAAACAGCTGCTCAGACACGGGCAGGACGTTGTCTGACACCTTGAAGCACCCCAGCAGCTCATACATGGGGAAGTAGCGCCAGAACAGGAACACCAGCAGCATCGGGACCAGCATCAGATACAGACGCCAATCCTTCATGACGGTTCGGCCAACATGGACCCAATGGTGCTTTTCCACATCATCTCGAACAGCCTGTTCCGAACTAATCCGATAAACGCCGCGTTCTTTATCGAATTCGAGGAAATCCGCTGCCCTTTCTTTCATAGTATGCCTCCTTTTTTACCCCTCCTCCTCATGGACCCGGAGGAGGTAATGTTTTTGATCCTCATAGACACCGTCCAGCTTTCGCGCTATCCAGATGATCACAAAGGTGAAAACGTAGGAGAGGCTGTCCATGGTGAAGAAGTTCACCAGAGCCGGCAGCTCGGCGCCCAAAATCAGCGCCATGACCGCCCGTCCCACGTGCATGAGCAGCTGCACCAGCAGCGGGAACAGCAGGGACAGATACCGCCCCGTGCGGACCCGCTCCTTCCCCAGCTTCAGCAGCGGCACGACCGCCGGAAGGGAGAACAGATTGCCCACGCAGTATATGATGAATTGCTCCCCGGTCCCCCCGGAGAACACGCAGAAGATCAGACCAGCCTCCACCGCGGGGATGGCCCCCCACCAGCTCCAGCGCATATAGACGATGGAGGTCACCGCCGCCGCCAGAGATGCCGTGTACAGCTGATCGGGGAACCAGAACCGGGCCGCGGCGATGATCAGATACTCAAATACCGCCAGCATGACCGCCATGATGGTCAGGTCGATGGCCCGATATTCCTTCCAGGAACGCTGTCTCTTCATCTGATCCTCTCCGTCCGCCGGAACTGTCAGGACCCGGCCAAAACGGAGGTCTGACCGCACCCCATCCGGTGGGGGCAACCTGACCTCCTAACGTAAGTCACAAAATAGTCGTCCTCAATTTGTGCAATATTACAATCCCAGTGATTTCTTTGTCGGTCTTTATTATACATGATGACATTTTTCCTGTATATAGACAAAACCGCCACATTTATGTACAAAACAGATTTTTTGTAAAATTTCACTGTGCAGGGCGAAATTGGGGATTTATAATGGCGTTATCAGAGAAAGCGGGGAGGTTTTTCTATGATTTCCGTCTGTCCGGGCGACGATCTTCAAGCGGTCTTCGACCACGCCGCCCCCGGCGAGACCCTCCGGCTGGCCCCGGGCGGCTACCGGGTCAAATCCGCCATTTTCACCGACGGACTCACCCTGGAGGGCGCGGGCGCGGACCGCACCCGCATCGTCTGGGACGACTACGCCCAGAAGATCCACGCCGACGGCAAAGAGTACAATACCTTCCGCACCTGGACGCTGGCGGTGTGCGCCGACGGCGTCACCATGCGGGACCTGGCCGTGGAAAACGACGCCCTCCACCCGGAGGCGAAGGGCCAGGAGGTGGCCCTCACCGTCTACGGCGACGGGTTCGCCATGGAGAACTGCCGCCTTACCTCCACCCAGGACACCCTCTTCCTGGGTCCCCTGCCGGCGGATCTGATCCGGAGGTACGACGGGTTCCTCCCCGATTTCCTCCGCCGGGACAAGCCCTGCCGCCAGCGGTTTTCAGACTGCCTCATCGAGGGCACGGTGGATTTCATCTTCGGCTGCGGGGAGGCGCTGTTCGAGAACTGCGAGATCCGCTCCCTCTACGACGTCCGGGGCCATGGCTACGCCGCCGCCCCCGCCCACGCAATAGAACAGGCCGAGGGCTTCCTCTTCCGGAACTGCCGCTTTACGGCAGAGGAAGGGGTCGCCCCCGGCAGTGTCTATCTGGCCCGCCCCTGGCGGGACTACGGCCTGTGTGTGTTTGAAAACTGCGCCTACGGCCCTCACATCTCCCCCCTGGGCTTCGACAAGTGGAACGACACCGAGCGGGACAGGACCGCCCGGTTCTATGAGCGCCCCGCCGTCCCCGGCCGGGTGCCCTGGGTCCGGTAAGGCGCGCCTGAGTCAAAACCGCTGATAAAAATCAGGATAAGATCGTTTTCGCAGTTCGCCCGGCGCTTTTGCCTTTGAATCAGGTTTGTGAGATGAACATCATAAAATAAAAACAAAGTCCGCGTAAAGTAGAATCATACGCAGACTTTGTCTTTCATGGCGCAGCGGGTGGGATTCGAACCCACGGTACCATTGCTGGTACACCTGATTTCGAGCCCTTAAAATCGGGTGTCCTCTGGCGTCCTCGTCCGTCCCCTGTTAGCACTCAAAAACGGCGGAAGCCCTTGCGCTTCTAAGCGTTTTGCGAACTTTCCGGGCAATTCCAACGGATTCGGGCAGAGGGATGAAAAAGCGGGTTTTGCGGTAGTTTGTTAGCATTCTGTTAGCAATGTCGAGCCATGTAAAAAACTTTTGAATTTTGAGAGTTTATAAACTTTAATTCTAAAAACTTGATTTTTGGTTCGTCGTGTGGTATTCTGTCAGCAGAGGTGAGCGCCATGCGGAAACAGCCGTCCGAACTGAAGAATCGAGACCTGTACCTGAACCGCCTGATCGCGTTTCAGGACACGGAGCCCGTCAAGGTCATCACAGGCATCCGCCGGTGCGGCAAGTCCAGCCTGCTCCGCCTGATGGCCCGGCACCTGCGGGAGAGCGGCGTAAAGGCGGAACAGATCATCGAGATGAATTTTGAGTCCATGGAGTTCCGGGGGATGACCGCCGAGGGACTGTACCAATATGTGAAGGAGCGGCTGCCGGAAACTGGCAGGGCCTATCTGTTCCTGGACGAGATCCAGCGGGTGAATCAGTGGCAGGACGCGGTGAACTCCTTTCGGGTGGACTTCGACTGCGACATCTACGTGACCGGCTCCAACGCCTATCTGCTGTCCTCCGAGTACGCCACATACCTGGCCGGGCGGAGCGTTGAGATCAAGATGCTGCCGTTGTCTTTCAAGGAGTTTTTGGACTTTCACGGCTATGAGGTACGGGAAAGCAGGGGCCCCGCCGGGGCGCTCCGCCGGCGCGTCTATGACAGAGACGGCGAGAGCTATGAGCCCCAGGAGCTGCTGGAGGCATACCTGAAATTCGGCGGGATGCCGGGCATCGCGGACGTGGGGCTGGACACCGACAAGGCGCTGGCCCTGCTGGACGGGGTGTACTCCACCGTGGTGGTGCGGGATATCCTGGAGCGGGAACGGCGGCGGGGCCAGCGGCAGCTCACCGACCCGGAACTGCTGCGGAAGATCATCATGTTCCTGGCGGACAACATCGGCAACAGCACCTCCATCTCCACCATCGGGAACACGCTGATGAACGAGCGCCTGCTGGATGGAGACCGCAAGAAGCCGGCGGCCCAGACCGTCCAGGCCTATGTGGCGGCACTGCTGGAGTCTTTTGTATTCTACGAGATCAAACGGTTCGACGTCAAGGGGAAAGAATACCTGCGGACACTGGGGAAGTACTACATTGTGGATGTTGGCCTGCGCAACTACCTGCTGGGATTCCGGGACATGGACACGGGACACATGATCGAGAACGTGGTGTACTTTGAACTGCTCCGCCGTGGATACGATGTGGCCATCGGGAAGGTGGGCAGTCGGGAGGTAGACTTTATCGCCGCCACGGCGACGGAGAAGCGATACATCCAGGTCACCGAGTCCATGAACGATCCCGCTACCCGCGAACGGGAGTTGACACCGCTGCGGATGATCCGGGACAACTACGAGAAGATCGTCGTCGCAGGGAGCTGCGATAACCCCGTCACGCAGGACGGCATCAAGATCATCCGCCTGACAGATTTTTTACTGGACAACTGAACCCGTCCGCTTCGGCGTCCGCGCGAGAGCGCGGGCGCTGTTTTTATGCCCTGCCGCCCTGCTCTCCGCATCCCCCGTCTTTCGTCCTTCGTCCGCCCGCAGGCGGCTGCCGGCGCTGTCGACGTACCAGTCCCCACCGTCGGCAGCGCGGCGAAGCCCGTTCCCTCCGGGGCGGAGCAAAGCCGCAAAACGGGGTGCCGGGGTGTCCCCGGCCGCACGCCTTTCCGCCCGACCGGGCGGAAAGGTATAGTGCGTTATACCGCCCCGCTGCACTGCCACACAGCGCCCGACTCTCGTTTTGGGAGCCGGGCACTTTTTATGGGCGGAGTGCCCGCCGCGCCACCGCTCGTATTTGCCGCAGACCTTTCGGCGGCGGGCCGGGGCGGGATGTGAAAAACCTCCGTCCACCGCACATGTGTTTTTTGAAAGGAGTCTTCCACCATGCCATTTGCCATCTTGCGATTTGAGAAACGGAAGGGCGGCCCGGCCAGCGCCCTGGAAAAACATCACGAGCGGAAGAAGGAACAGTACGCCAGCAACCCCGACGTAGACACCTCACGCTCCGCTCAGAACTACCATCTGGTCCAGCCGCAGATGAAATATTACGCGGAGATCCAGTCCCGCATCGAGCGGGCCCAGAGGGAGAACCCACGGTGCCGGGTGCGGAAGGACAGCGTAAAGTTCATCGACACCATCATCACCGCCACACCGAAATTTTTAGCGAGTCTCTCCGAGAAAAAGACCCGCCGCTACTTCGAGCGGGCGCTGGAGTTCATGCAGAGCGAGGTGGGCGCGGAGAACATCTTTTCCGCCGTGGTCCACATGGATGAGCGCAACCCTCACATGCACCTGTGCTTCGTGCCGCTTACCAAAGACAACCGATTGTCCGCCAAGGAGGTGATGGGGGACCGGGCGCGGCTGGTGGAGTGGCAGGACCGATTCCACGACTACATGGCCGAGGAGTTCCCGGAACTGGAGCGGGGGCAGGCGGCGGCGGTCACCAAGCGGAAGCACATCCCCACCTGGCTGTACAAGCAATCCCACCGGCTGAGCCAGGAGATGAAGCAGATCCGGAGGGAGGTCAAGGACATCGGAGTGCTGAACGCATCAAAACAGAGGGAGAAATTGTTGGCGCTGCTCTCCCAGTGGTACCCGAAAGTCAACGCCTTCGAGGCAAAGCTGAAGCCCTACGGCCAGCAGATCGAGGCCATGCGGGAGGAGGAACTTGCTCTGCGAGGCGAGGCGGAACGGGCCAAGTGGGAGCGGGACCAGGAGCACCAGGAGGGGCTGAACCTGATCTACGAGCTGCGGGAGTACCAGAGTTTCATCGACTCCATCCCGCCGGAGATCTACGAGGAGCTGCGGTGCCGGTATGAGTTGAGCCAGCAGCAGGACCAGTACTTTGATCACAAATGAGGAGGAATCAGACAATGACTTACGAGGGACAGTATCCCTATCGGGCGCAGATCATCCGCACCAAGGCGGATCGAGAGGCCGCGCCGCTGAGCGAGTATTGCATCCCCACCGAGGATGGAGAGTTCACCGGCACCCTGGCCTTTCGCTGCTGGCACAGGAACAAACCCATGCTGCTGTGCTGCTTCGATGCGGATGATGGGCGGAAGGTCATGCTCCAAGCCTGGTGGCAGAGTTGGGGCGTGAACTACTCGCCCAAGGAGACACTTATCAACTTTGCCGACGAGGTCTTTGACGGGAGCCGGTGGAGGTGTACTTACCGCAGAAAGGCAAACGGGTACCTCTCCTGGCGGACGGCGGAGCGGGCGGAGTAATCACTCACTATCCATGTCCTGATAGACGCGGTGAGCGTCCGGAAGAAACTCCGGGCGCTCACTGTCGTATTGATTCAGTTCAATGGCCAACCGCCACGCCAGCCGGAACCCACTAATGAAGCTGTCCAGAGAGCGGACGTCCGCGATCTCATCCTTGGCGTCAATGATCCGCAGTACCAACCGGCGGCCCTGCTTGTCCAGCAACTCACCGAGTGCCTGACGGGCGGCCTCGGCCTCCGCTTCGGCTGCGGGGACTTCGGGGCGGATGTAGAAACTGTCGTATAAGGCTTTGAGGGTTTCGTTCATATGTCTCGCCTCCTGTTAGCAAAGCACAATACTACAGGAGGGGGAAGAAGTCTATTGCTATATTTGCGAAAAAGTATTTTCTATAATTCCTTAAGTGTTTCAAAAAATAGACCCATATTAATGCCCCCCTGTGGAGGCATTACATTTTCTTCAAATACCATGTAATACCGATACTGGCTCCCAGCGGCATTCTGCCACGCCTTACCCAGCGCGATCTTCTCCCGGCTGTCGTCGTTCTTCAAATGCTCACCCTTCGTCTCCACCATGATGATCTTGCCGCTCCGGGTCATCAGCATGATATCCGGGTAGTGGTTGATGAAGCCATTGATGCAGAACCCTCGACGCTCCACATTCCGATGCCACCACTTGACGTTAGGCAGGGCAGTCAGGGCCATGATGAGCTTACGCTCCAAATTGTTGACTTCCTCCTCAGCTCGATAGAGGGACCCGCCGATGGGTGTGGTGTCCCTAGCCGGGTGAATCTCTAACGGCAGCCGGTAGGCCGGCCTGCACACGATCTTCTCCGTGTCCAGCCAGCGGTCAAACACCTCGCGGTAGTGCTGGGTCAGCAGCGCCTCAATCTGCGCCTTGATCTTATTGGCAAAGCCCAGCGGAGATTTCTCCATAGCGGCAAGCTGATCTCTGTTCATGTCGCTCACGATACGGTCCACATAGGCATGCAATTCCCCAGCGTCCACCTGATCCATCTTGTTCAACTGGTGGAACATCATGTCTTTGCACTGGCGCACCCGGCTCTCTGGCGGCAGGGAGTTGAAATACTCCTTGAAATACCGTTGGCTCTCGTCCGACATTTTGAACACCTTGGGCAGACCGCCCTCCTGCTCCCGCACATCCACCTCGGCAATTTCATCGTCCGCCGTGCCGAAGTCGATGGCGTAGGGCTTGCCTTTCAGCGTAAAGCCCTCGGCCAACTGCTCCTTGCTGAGCAGTTCAAAGTTCCCGTCGGTGAACAGCGTTTGGGGAATGACATGGAAAAACTGCGGGATGCAGATGCTCTCCACATCGGGCAAAAACTCCGGCTTGACCGGATAGCGCTTCACCATATCCCGCACCTCCCAGGGCAGATCGTCTGTCACGGGGTCACCGCTCTGTTCGACCGCCTGCTCATACTCCTGGCCTGTCCGCTCCGCCGCGGCAAGCATACCGGCCAGATTTCCACCCTCCTGGGTATCGCTCTCCCTGGCCTCAATGGCCCGGCCTAAGGCGGCGGGGTCAAAGTCCAGATACTCCTCGTCCGGCTTTTCATCCTGCGGAGGATTCTGTGGCTGGATCGCTGTCTGCTCAAACTCCGGCTGGGGTGCCGGCGGCACGGTTGCAGGAGCAGCCTCCCGATAATCCCGGTCACTGAAGCCGGCGTTATACAGCCCATTGACGATCCCCTTAACCGTGGTGTCAAAGTCGTTGGAGGACGTCAGCACATAGGACATATTCAGCGCGGTGACGCTGTTCTTCCGGGTGTTTGGTAGACGGAGAATACGCCCCAAAATCTGCTCCACGTCCACCTTGCTGGTCTTGTTGGCGAGGGATGCCAGGATATACGCGAAGGGGCAGTCCCAGCCCTCCTTCAAGGCGTTCACCGTGATAATGTACCGGATGGGGCAGTCCCGCGACAAGAGGTCAATGTTTTTCAGCTCGTTCACATCAGCGGTACGGATGGCGATCTCCCCGGCAGGAATGCCGGCCTCCACCAGCCTGTCCCGCAGTTTCTCAAAGGTGGTGCTGTCCTCCTTGCCCCTGGGCTGGGCCTGGAACAGTACGATGGGTCGGATGTAGCGGCCTCCCTTGGCCTCCTCCTGGACAGCCAGTTCCTCCAGCCTGCGCCGCAGGTCCACAGCATCCGCCAGCACCTCGCCCTGGCTATCCCGGTTGTAGACGATGACCGGCAGCTTCACCATGTTCTCCCGCTTCAGCTGCACCGCATCCACATAGGAGATGATGTTGCTCTGCTTTTTCGGAGTGGCGGTCAGGTCCAGCACAAAGCAGGGGTTGAAGTTTTTCAGCATCTCCAAGCTCAGATCTGACCGGGCGTGGTGGCTCTCGTCCACGATGACCAGCGGGGACAACTGGTTGATGACCTGGAACAGCGCGGTCTCATCGGCGTTCTCAATGGGTTGCTGGGGCTTACCCAGGCCCTGGGAGATGGCAGCCAAGGCGCTGTTCTCCTGGTAGGCTTTCAGGCCCTCTTTGCCCCGCCCCCGGAAGGAGTCATAGGACAGCACCATCACGGAGAGCTGCTCCGTGATTGCCGTGAGGTTAAAGTTCTGCCCGTTCAGCAGTTCCTGCTTGGTGTAGACCATCACCCGGCCACCGAAGTCCACGTTGATTTTCTGCCGGTAGGGATGGTTCGGATCTTTCAGGCACTTCACCGTCTGGGTCAGAATGGCGTCCGATGGCACCAGCCAGACCACGGCGCGGGCCTTAGTGGCCGGAAGCGCATCAAAAATCGGTCGGATGGCGTTGCAGGCCAGATAGGTCTTGCCGCCGCCGGTAGGCACCTTAAAGCAGAGGGTGGGTACGCCGGGGATGACATCCTGATACCGGGGCAGCCCGCCCAGGCCCACCGGCACGCTCTTTTCCTGCCAGAGACGGGTGTAGGCCGCAGCGCTGTTCTGGGTCTCGTTCAGTAGCTCTAGGTAGCGGGTCAGGTCTTTGATGACCGCACGCTGATAGCTTTTCAGTTCCATTTAGTCACCCCTTTTAACGTGGAATTTCAGAAGGTAAATACGGAGATATTGCCGCGACAACATCGTCATGCTTTTTCCCATACAGCAGAGCAATCACGAGTTTGCAATATGCGTTGTCTTTAAGATCGAAATACCGCCCAATTGATGCTGACAACGATTTCTCATTAAAGACTTTTAGGGCCTTCTTATAATCATTACTCGTAAGCACTTCCCTAAATTTTGATTCTTGTTCTGACTTTGCCTGTTCATAATCAATGCCTGTTAGTACAGTTTGCAAACTGTTTTTTGCTTCTTCTTCGCTCTTTTGTGATAATTCAGCGGACGAAAGCTGATATTTGAGCTGGGCTACTACACTTTTACAGATTTGTTTTTCAATCTGTTTAGCAAATCGTTGTTGAATGATATGGTCTTTTACCTTGCCAAATACAGAGTCGGAATCTTTCTCTAGATGAGAGGCAACCAAGCGCACCAATTCTTCAACGAGGAATAAATTCTCTACCTCAGCAACGTCAATGGTATAGATATTATCTTCTGTGTACTTTGAAATTTCATAATCCGAACGATAATCACGATCGATAATTCCGTAAACTTGGCAATGATGTAATGTAGGGCTATTCTTAAACGCTTTTGTGCGGGCAATGACCTGCGTACAACTGCCACAAGGTATTACATAATATTCAGGGTACAAAGCCGTATACAGTTGCGTGTCGTAGCTGTTTCTTTCCCCCTCAACAAACAGTACAGACTTCCTGCTTCCAAGTATGTCGAATAATAATTCTTCTGGGAGATCGTTTCCTTCAATCTTTTCGAGACTCCAGTTTGTCCCATCAAAATCCTTAATCCAGATTTTATCTGAATTTCCATGCATTGCAGCGAACTGAGTGTCATGGGTAATGTATATAAAAAGGCAGTCTGGGCGGTAGGATTCAAGGGTTTTCCACAACCGATTCATAATTGAACGATGCAGGTGAACCTCAGGCTCATCAATAATTAACGTCTTTTTCTCTGGAACACATAGCACCTGGGCAGACAAATAAAGGACTGCGCGCTCCCCATCGCTCATCTGAGTAGAGCTATATTCAATTAAGTCCTTATTCCGAGTGAAATATGCCAGGATTTTGGCATCGTTGATTTTCAATGATCTCTGTGGAAATATAACATCCCATATTTGAATCAACTTATCAACAGCAGTGAATGGTGGTTCTGGTCTTTCTGCTTTGCTTTGGATTGCTTTACAGATCTCTACATATTTTGCGTTGTCATTATTTTGGAGAGCGATAAGCGCTGCAAGGACATTATTAAAATCGTCCAGCAACTTTGTGGTATACCCTGCACCCCAGTTCCATCGTTGTTCTTTTTGGTGAAAGCGTTTATCGTCGGTACCATAAAAAACAAAATCTTCAGCTTGGGAGTAACTTTTGAGCGGAATGTTCTCTTGAAAATTCAGATTTCTCTGTGCTCCGATTCGATGTACATTTTGCAAATCCTGTCGCTCGATCCAAGCCCCTAGCTTACTTTTTCCTGAGCCGTTTGCACCAATAATGATTACGGCATTGGAATCTGTTCCACACTCTATTTTTTGCCCGGTTTCATCCGGCAGATAATAAGTAAACACTAAAGCAGTTCATCTCCTCTTTATAGCCTGCTGATATCACGGGGGATCTTTTTGAATACAATGCCCATCCGGGCCAGCTTATCCCCGTCGATGGAACAGCGGTCGGCGTAGATCACGGCGCTCTCCGTCCGCTCCGGGATGGTGGCCAGGAAGTCGTAGTCCAGCACCGCCACCCGCTGGGGCTCGTAGTAGAAATAATAGGCGGTGCTGTTCACTGCGCCCAGGTAGTACGGATTGAGCCCCTCCGCCGGGACGTAGGGCCGCTTGGTCTCCATGAACCACACATACTCCCGGATTTTCTCCGCCCCCACGGCTTCATTGAGGTTTTCCCCGATTAAAAGCGGCTCGCCCAAGTCGTAGAAGCTGAAATCGCCGCCAGTGCCCTCTACGGCGTTTTTGCCCTGGCCGTAGCCCTGGATGACCCGCTTCACCCGCTCGGCGGTGATGCTGTCGGCGTAGTCCATCATCTCGACAAGGATGAATTTGCGGTTGCCGCCGTCGGCCTTGTTCATGTTGAGGACAGCGTGGGCGGTGGTGCCGGAACCGGCGAAGGAGTCGAGGATAATTGCATTTGGGTCATTGGCTATTCTAACAATCCGTTCTATGAGTTGTACCGGTTTGGGAAAATCGAATGAGCCACTAGCATCTGATAGAATATCTCGGACATCTCTTGTTGCCTTTTTGTTCCCTTCCAAGTCATCCCACAGATTTGTGACCGCTTTCTTTTTGTCCTCTAAATAAAACTTTTGATAAACTTGCCATTTAAAGGAGTCCCCGTCAACAACTTTCTTCCAGAAAATTCTGCCTTCCTTTTTGAAGTACTCATAACCATCCGGGTTGCATATCCAGCGACTTTCATATCCAGTTGGACCAATAGGATAGACTAGAGAACCGTCCGGAGCTTCAATCGGGAAAAACATATTTGGGCGATCCTCTTTTCGATTTTCGCCACCCGTTCTCCGTAATGGTCTAATTAAAAAACGTCCAAATTCATCTTCCATATCATAGATTTTTGTATCTTTTTCATCCAATGGCAAGCCATCAATTCCAACACTGTTAAGGTGCTTAGCAAACACTAATATATAATCGGATTCTCCAACGATAGCGCGATTAACTACACCTGTATGTGTCCCGGTTGGGCGAGTAATGGTTGAAATATAGTTAGCAGCTCCAAAAATATCATTGCATAAGTATTTCAGTGAAAACAATTCATTATCATCAATACTGATAAATATAGCCCCATCGTCTGCCAATAGCTTTTGGAGCAGTTTCAGCCGCGGGTACATCATGCACAGCCACTTGTCGTGGCGGGTCAGGTCCTCGCCCTCCCGGCCAACCACCTCGCCCAACCATTTCCTGATCCTGGGGTCGTTCACATTGTCGTTGTAGACCCAGCCCTCGTTGCCGGTGTTATACGGCGGATCGATGTAGATGCACTTGACCCGTCCCTCATACCGAGGCAGAAGGGCCTTCAGTGCCTCTAGGTTGTCGCCCCGGATGATCATGTTCTCGCTGCCGTTGTCGGCGTCATGCCGGCCCGCCACGTCAAAGCTGTATCGCCGCTCCAGCACCCGGTAGGGGACCTCCTGGTGGTGGTTGATGACCTTGCTTTTCCCAATCCATTCAAGAGTGGGCATATAAATCACCGCTTCCTTTTAAATCTCGACGGTTAATGGCACTTCACCTCAGATATCTTTAATACAGTCTATATTGTTTGCTCAGGCTTGCGCCTTCTATCATTCAGCCATTCGCCCTTGTACTTGAAGTAGCGTGGACCGGCGATAGGATATTTGCTACCCTGCAGCAGTTGAGCCAAAGCAGAGAGTGAATAGTTCTGGCCGTTGTAACTGACAGTCCGGTCATCGACCACCGTGCATGTGATGTCTGGGTTAGCACAGTACTCGATTGTTTCTCCTGGCTGGATGCCGCACATGGAAAAACGGAAAGGCGACAGGCGTTCTTTGTGTTCTGCGTCAATTTCCTGGGCGGTTTCCTCAGCCTGCCTTGCGGTGTCATCCATGTCAATTAACTTGAGCTTGTCCGCACGGCCATGGATCTCCGCAATCGCCTCCAAAATAGAATAGGCATCCTCCGGCGGCATAGCGTAGAACTCACGGACGCGCTGCTTCCCGTTAAAATTCTCAATGGAGCGGAGATTCGGGTTCAGTTTGTCAATAATGCTGTGAATCTTTAGGTCAGACAGGCGAGAGTTCACCTCATACGTTGCGTAGACGCGAAAAGCAAAAGGGATGCACTCGCTCCGATTCAACTGTTGTAGGCGTTTCTCGATATCATCGGCGTAGCCAATCTTCACATATTCAGGGAAGGATGGGTTTGTCAAAATGTAAATCACACCCGTGGTTTTCTCCATATAAACTACCTCCAAGCCATTTCCAGAGGGGCCTTTATGATTGCAATACAGTTTTAGGGCGTAGCAAAAATAGATTTTCTACTTAATTTCTATAGGCACCGTCGCATCGGCAAATGTGCCTATTTTGTATATATTAGGGATGTCTGTGCCTATTTTTATTGATTTTACTTCCACTAAATCAGAAGAAACTGCTTTGCAATCCTCCGGATTAAATAGGACCAGGTTTATACCGCTCTCATACAATGAGCTATTGAATCTCAGCCCATCAAACCCCATTTTTTAATTTCTTCTGATAGGAACTGCGTTGGTAGATATTTTGACACATCGCCATTATGCGGTCTAGAGAACATTTTTCCAATAGAATTATATAGGCTTGTAAAGGCAATACTGGAATCAGAGGATTCGTCGAGGATACTTAAAGTTAGATCGTATACCTTCACATCTCTCAAAAGCTTAAACTTGGCAACACTCACTGTTTCTCCAATGATAGGGCGGATTTCATAAATTGGCGTGATGTCATCTTCGCACAAATACAGGTATCGGATATGATCAGGGTTTGCTCGCCCGTTCGAGACAAGGTTAGCCTTAGGTGCAGTTGAGTTTTTTGCATCGTATCCCTTATACTTGACATTCCGTTTCCACTTCCGTTGAGCCTTAATTATTTCTTTCGATACGAGATCGTCATCCGAATAGTTATAGTTTCGATTGTTAAAACCTAGTAGCATCAATTCCTTTTGATAATCAGACAGGTTAGATACGGCCTCTTTAATCTCCGCTTTTGTTTTGCCAGTGGCCTTTAAGTAGTACTCCAATAACTTGTCACTGTCCGCTGAATTGAAGGATCTTGCTCGATAAAACATGGAACCTGCCTTGATTGTTTTTGTAGCGCGGTTCGACTGCTTGTGTATTTCTTCTACAATAGGACTATCGGATGAAAATCGGTTTTTGTAAATCAAATCCAGTTCAAACTTATCCCATTGATTATCCTTTTTTTGTGCGTCTTCCAGCCAAAGGAAAAGAAGAATAAGAATCCACTCATCATCACTCATATTTTGGCTTTCCCCTTGTATGTACTGATCCATATTGACACACTCTCTTTCTACTTGTTCGTTACACTATAATCTAAATTACTTCTCTTTTTCTTTCTCTCTAAACACCTTCACGTTATAGTAATTCCTGCACCGTGTGCTACAAAACTCGCTTTTGGGATTGATATTGTAATATATTTGCCCACAGTTTTTGCAGATTTTTAGTGTCTTCCGCGG
>CANQKJ010000017.1 GCA_947624465.1 uncultured Oscillospiraceae bacterium | reverse complement strand
CATCCTCCGCCTGGACAACAGCTGGCAGATGTGCTCCGCCCCGGAGCAGGCCCCATACATCCGCAAGGCCCTGGAGGGCCGCAAGCCCGCAAAGCTGTCCCAGCCGGCTCTGGAGGTGCTGTCCATCGTCGCCTATTTCCAGCCGGTGACAAGGGCCTACATCGAGCAGGTCCGCGGGGTGGACAGCTCCTACACCGTGGGGCTGCTGCTGGAGCGGGAGCTGATCTGCGAGGCGGGGCGGCTCAACGTCCCCGGCCGGCCCATGCAGTTCAAGACCACGAAAAACTTTCTGCGCTCCTTTGGACTCACCTCTCTGGAGGACCTGCCCGAGCTGCCGGGAGCCGGCCAGGAGGGGGACCAGCTCACCATGGAGCTGGAGTCCGCTATCCAGCGGCTGAAGACCGCCGAGGAACAGGAGCGGCAGGAGGCCGGGGAACAGGAGGGCGGAGGTGAGCAGGGATGACCGCGCTCATCGTCATCCTCATCATCCTGGCCGTCTTTTACCTTATCGGCATGATCCGTCTGGGCGGGCGGCTGAAATACGGCGAGGCGGGCTTTTCCGTCCACATCCTGGCGGGGCCGGTGAAGATACAGGTATTGCCTGCGCCTCCCAGGAAACCTAAGAAAGCGAAGCCACAGAAGGAGAAAAAGCCCGGGCCGGAAACCCCCGCAAAGCCAAAACCCGAGGGCCGGCCCGGCACTCTCCAGCGGGTGATGTCGGTGCTGCCCCGTATCCTGGACGCGGTGGGCGCCCTCAAGCGCAGGATACGCATTGACGATGTCGACCTCACCCTCATCTGGGGCGGGACCGACCCCGCCTCCATCGCCATCGGCTATGGCCGGGCCAACGCCGCCCTGGGCGCTCTGTGGCCGCTGGTGGAGAACAACTTCAAGGTGAAGCGCCGCAGTCTTGATATCCGGATGGACTATGGCCGGACCGAGCCGGCGGTGGAGGTCACAGCGGCCTTCACCCTCACTTTGGGGCAGGTCCTCACCCTGGCGGTATGGCACGGAGGACGGGTGCTGATCCAATGGGTCCGCAGCGGCAGGCCCGCCAGACCCGCGGCGAAACAAACGAAACAGGAGGCTAAAGCATGAGCGAGAACAATCATCCCATCAACGAAGTGCTCCAGACCACTATGAGCAAGATCAAAGAGATGGTGGACGCCAACACCATCGTGGGCCAGCCCATCGTCACCCAGGACGGCGTGACGCTCATCCCCGTCTCCCAGCTGTCCTTCGGCTTTGCCAGCGGCGGGTCCGACTTCGGCAAGACCCAGGGCGTAGCCAAAAACTTCGGCGGCGGCGCCGGGGCGGGCGTCAGCATCGTCCCCGTGTCCTTCCTGGTGGTGAAGGACGGCGCGGTGCGGGTGCTGCCCGTCATGCCCCCGCCTCCCGGCACCCTGGGCCGGGTGGTGGACCTGGTCCCCGATATGTTCGACAAGGTCACCGGCTACATCGACCGCAAGACCGGCGACCCAGCCGTCCCTCCCGTTGAGGCGGAGGATGAGACGGAGTAAGCTCCGCGCATACCAAACCTCAGAGAGGTCATACTACTCCCATCTGACTGTTCGGATGGGAGTGACCTTTTTTGAGACGCTTTGCCGCGATCCTGGCCGCCTTTGCCGCCGCTTTGTCGTTGTCCGTGTCCGTTCACGCCGTCTCCACCCACGCCTCCAGCGCCATTTTGATGGACGCCGAAAGCGGCCGGGTGCTGTACGAGCAGGCGCCCCATGAGCGGCGGCTCATCGCCAGCACCACCAAGCTGATGACCGCCCTGGTGGCCGTGGAGAACTGCGCCGACCTTGACGCGGAGGTCGAGATCGAACCCACGTGGCTGGGTGCGGAGGGCTCCTCCATCTATCTGAAAGCGGGGGAGCGGATCACGGTGCGGGGGCTGCTGTACGGCCTGCTGCTCCAGTCGGGCAACGACGCGGCCACCGCCATCGCCTGCCACATCGCGGGCAGTGAGGAGAAATTCGTGTCCCTGATGAACGCGCGGGCGGCGGAGCTGGGGATGGCGGACACCTCCTTCGCCAACGCCTGCGGCCTCAACCACGAGGACCACTACTCCACCGCCTACGACATGGCCCTGCTGGCCCGCGCCTGTCTCCAAAACGAGACGGTGGCCGCCGTCTGCGCCACCAGGTCGGCCACCGTCGGGACGAGGACCTTCGTCAACCACAACAAGCTGCTCACCCGGTACGAGGGCTGCGTTGGGATGAAGACGGGCTTCACCGAAAAGGCGGGGCGGACCCTGGTGTCCGCCGCCACAAGGGACGGGCAGACGCTGATCTGCGTCACCCTCAACGACGGGGACGACTGGAACGACCACGCAAAGCTTCTGGACTACGGCTTTGAGGTCTTTCCAAGGGAGACGCTCTGCGCGGCCGGAGCGGCGCTGGGTACGGTGCCCGTCACCGGCAGTCTGCTGCCCGCGGTCACCGCCGCCGCGGCCTGTGACGCGGGCTATCCGCTTCGGGACGGGGAGCGGCTGACGCTGGATGTGACCCTGGCGGACCGGGCGGAGGCGCCCGTCCGCGCCGGAAACAAATTGGGGGAGGCCGTCTGGTCCCTGGACGGCCAGCCGGTGGTCCGGGTGGATCTGGTCAGCGCCCAGTCCGCCGCGCTGGACAGATACGAGCCTGTGACCTTTTGGGACAGAGTCTGCGCCTTTTTCGGCGCATATTAACTGGGAAAGGCGGTGACCGGCCTTGGAGGAACGCCTGCAAAAGCTGCTGTCCGCCGCGGGGGTGTGTTCCCGGCGGAGGGCGGAGGAATACCTGGCCGCGGGGCGGGTGACGGTGAACGGCGCTGTCGCCGGCCTGGGCGACAGGGCCGACCCGGACCTTGACCGGGTGGAGGTGGACGGCGTACCGCTGTCCACCCCCGCCGCCCATACATATATCCTGCTGAACAAGCCCAGAGGGTATGTGACCACCCTGTCCGACGAGAAGGGGAGAAAAACGGCGGCCGATCTGCTGGGCGGCTGCCCGGTCCGGGTGTGGCCGGTGGGCCGACTGGACCTGGACTCCGAGGGACTGCTGCTCCTCACCGACGACGGGGAGCTGACCCACCGGCTCACCCATCCCTCTCATGAGGTGGAGAAGGAGTATCTGGTCTGGGTGAGGGGAGAGGTCCCCTCCGGGGCGGAGAAGCTCCGCGCAATGGATGCTCTGGAAGGGGAGGCCATCCGGCGGCCCGCCGTGAAGGTCATAAAAGCGGAGGAGGGCGGCGGGCTGCTGTCTGTGGTCATCCACGAGGGGAAAAACCGGCAGGTGCGGCGGATGTGCGCCGCTGCGGGGCTTGCCGTCACCCGGCTGAAGCGGGTGCGGGAGGGGAGCCTGGAGCTTGGAGGGCTCAAACCCGGTCAATGGCGGTATCTGACCGACGGAGAGATTGGGGCGCTGTCCTGTTAGGCTGCAGGATATGTAAACTTTTCCTGCAAAACCGCTTGCAATTTTCCCTGCAGAATAGTATGATGTGTGTTGGCGGGAGCCTCAGGGCTTCCGCCTTACTATGAACAGCAGAAACGGAGGGTCCGCCATGAGCCGTGACATCCTCACCGCCATCCAGAGCCGGATGGACACCTTTTCCAAGAGCCAGAAGCGCATCGGGCGCTATATTTTGGACAGCTACGACAAGGCCGCCTTCATGACCGCCGCCAGGCTGGGCCAGACGGTAAAGACCAGTGAATCCACCGTGGTGCGCTTCGCCGCCGAGCTGGGGTACGACGGCTATCCCGCCATGCAGAAGGCCCTTCAGGAACTCATCCGGGGCAAGCTGACCACAGTCCAGCGCATCGAGGTGTCCTATGACCGGCTGGGCACCCAGGACGTGCTGGAGAAGGTGATCCAGTCCGACATCGAAAAGCTCCGCCTGTCCCTGGCCGAGGTGGACAGGGAGGACTTCTCCGCCATCGTGGACGCCATCGTCAAGGCGCGGCGCATCTACATCCTGGGGGTGCGCTCTTCCGCCGCCCTGTCCGATTTCCTCTCCTTCTATTTCAAGCTGATCTTCGACAATGTGTGGCAGGTGCAGACCTCTCTGGCCAGCGAGATGTTCGAGCAGATGCTCCGGGTCGGACCGGAGGACGTGGTCATCGGCATCAGCTTTCCCCGGTATTCCACCCGGTGCGTCCGGGCCATGGAGTTCGCCAGGGACCAGGGGGCCACGGTGGTTGCCATCACCGACAGCAAGCTGTCCCCCCTGTACGACACCTCCGACTACCGGCTCCTGGCCAAGAGCGACATGGCCTCCTTTGTGGACTCCCTGGTGGCCCCCCTGTCGGTCATCAACGCGCTGATCGTGGCCGTGGGCCGCAAGATGCCCGGCGACGTGACCGCTACCTTCGAGAAGCTGGAGCGCATCTGGGACGAATACCAGGTGTACGAGAAGGTGGAGTATACCGATCAGTGAGCCGGGATATCGTCATCGCGGGCGCGGGTGCCGCGGGCATGATGGCGGCCATCACCGCCGCCAGGGCCGGGGCGTCCGTCCTCCTGCTGGAGCCCAACGAGAAGGTTGGCCGCAAGCTGTATATCACCGGAAAGGGCAGGTGCAATGTCACCAACCACTGTACGGTGGAGGAGGCGCTGGCCTCCACGCCCCGAAACGGCAGGTTCCTGTACAGCGCCATGAGCCGCTTTTCCCCCGCCGACACGGAGAAATTTTTCACCGGCCTGGGCGTGCCGTTGAAGGTGGAGCGGGGGAACCGGGTCTTTCCCCGGTCGGACAGGGCCGCCGATATCGTGGACGTCCTGTTCTTTGAGCTGAAGCGCCTGAGGGTGGAGCTGCGGCGTGACCGGGTGACCGGCCTGTCCCGAACTCCCGCCGAAACGCTGGACATTTCCACGGAAAACAGCAGTGTTATTAATGGCTGTAAGGCGTTAATCCTTGCCACAGGCGGACTGTCCTATCCGGCCACCGGCTCCACCGGGGACGGGTATCGGCTGGCGGGAAAAATGGGCCACACCGTCGTTACGCCCGCGCCATCCCTGGTGCCGCTGGAGTCCCCGGACCCCTGCTGCGCCCGGATGCGGGGGCTTGCCCTGAAAAACGTGTCCCTCATGGTGAAAAACCAGAAAGGGAAGGTCGTCTATCAGGAGCAGGGGGAGCTGCTGTTCACCCACTTCGGCCTGTCCGGCCCGCTGATACTCAGCGCCAGCGCCCATATGCGGGACTTTGGGCGGGACAGCTATACCTGCGTCATCGACCTGAAACCCGCCCTGGACGAGGAGACCTTGGACGCCCGCCTGGTCCGGGAGCTGACCCAGGGGGCCAACCGGGACATGGCCAATCTGATGGGTTCTCTGGCTCCCCGGCTGCTGATCCCGGTGCTGCTGGAGCGGGCGGGCATCCCGCCGGAGAAAAAGGCCCACGATGTCACCAGGGGGGAGCGCCGCCGCCTGCTGGAGCAGTTCAAGGGCTTTGTGGTGGCTGTTTCCGGCCCAAGGCCTGTCGAGGAGGCCATCATCACCTCCGGGGGCGTCAAGGTGTCGGAGGTGGACCCGAAAACGATGATGTCCAAGCTGGTCCCCGGCCTGTTCTTCGCCGGGGAGGTGCTGGACGTGGACGCCTACACCGGCGGCTTCAACCTCCAGATCGCGTGGGCCACCGGCCACGCGGCGGGAGAGAGCGCCGCGGATTATATCAGGTAAACGGAGCGGATGGATTTGAAAAAGCACAGGAGCATCGCCATCGACGGCCCCTCCGGGGCGGGAAAGTCCACCCTGGCCAAGCGGCTGGCGAAGGAGCTGGGATATCACTATGTAGACACCGGGGCCATTTATCGGACCGTGGCGCTGGCAGCCCTCCGGGCGGGGATCGACCCCGCCGATGAGAGCCGGGTGGCCGCCCTGCTGCCCGATATCCGCATCGGCATGGACTACGACGGGGACGGCCTCCAGCATATGTATCTGAACGGGGAGGACGTGACCGGGGCCATCCGGGAGAACCGGGTGTCCGCCGGGGCCTCCAAGGCGGCAGCTATCCCCGCCGTCCGGGCCTTCCTGCTGGACACCCAGCGGGAGCTGGCGCGGAAGCACGATGTCATCATGGACGGACGGGATATCGGCACCGTGGTGCTGCCCAACGCCGACGTGAAGATTTTTCTCACCGCGACTCCGGAGGCCCGGGCCGAGCGCCGCTGGCGGGAGCTTCTGGAGCGTGGCCAGTCCGCCGACAAAGCCCGGGTCCTGCAGGAGGTCATGGAGCGGGACGCGAGGGATACCAATCGGGCGTCGGCCCCGCTGAGGCAGGCGGAGGACGCCGTGCCGGCGGACACCACCAAGCTGGACTTCGAGGGCAGTTACCGGCTGCTGCTGCGGATCATCCGGGAGCGTATGGGAGGAACACCGAATGAATAAAATGTACGCCGTTATCTACCCGCTGGTCTGGCTGTTCATGCGTATCTTTCACCCCTGGCGGATCATTGGCGCGGAGAACATTCCGGAGGGGGCCGCCGTGTTTTGCGGCAACCACACCACCGCGGGAGACCCCCTGTATGTGGTGTGCGCCCTGGGGCGGAAACGCCAGATCCACGTGATGGCAAAAGAGGAGATCATGCGCTGGCCGGTGGTGGGCTGGATCCTGAAAAAAGCCGGTATCTTCGGGGTGAAACGGGGTTCCGCGGATGTGGCCGCCGTCAAGGAGGCCCTGCGGGTGCTGAAGGCCGGCGAGCGTCTGCTCATCTTCCCTGAGGGGACCCGCGTCAGGGAGGGGGAGACCTCCGAGGCCCACACCGGGGCGGTGATGTTCGCCACCCGCACCGGCGCGCCCCTGGTGCCGGTTTACATCGCCCCAAAGAAGCGGATCTTCCGCAGGACCGCCGTGGTCTTCGGGCAGCCCTTTCACCCGGAGTTCGAGGGCCGCAAGCCAAGCTCCAACGAGCTGCAGAATATCGCCGACGAGCTGATGGGGCGCATCCGCGCCCTGGCGGTGCAGGCGGAATGAACATCCTGCTGGCAAAGAGCGCCGGTTTCTGCTACGGCGTGCGGCGGGCGGTGGAGCTGGCGGAGCAGGCCGCCGCTCAGGGGCCGGTGTATCTCCTGGGGCACCTCACCCACAATGAGCGGGTGATCCGCCGGCTGGAGGAAATGGGGGCCGTCACCATCGGCAGCCCGGAGGAGGCCCCGACGGGATCCACCGTCCTCATCCGCGCCCACGGGGAGCCGGACAGCGCCTATGAGCGGCTGTCCGCCCGAGGATGCAGGATCATCGACGCCACCTGTCCCAATGTGACCCGCATCCACGATATCGTGCGGGACGCGGAGGCGCGCGGCCGCGTCCCCGTGGTCATCGGGGAGGCCCGCCACCCGGAGATCGCGGCCATCCTGGGCTGTACGAGGGGCGGCCTGGTAGCGTCCGACTGGCAAGGATTGTCCGCCCTTTTGGAGAAACAGCCAAATTTGGCGGGAAAACCGCTGACTTTTGTGTCCCAAACCACAGCGATCCGGAGTGATTGGGAAAAAATCGTAGAAAACACAAAAAAAGTGTGTACAAACGCGGAATTTTTTGATACAATATGTGGTGCTACGTCCAGGCGCCAATCTGAAGCCCAGGAATTGGCCGGCCGGTGTGACGGCATGATCGTCATTGGAGACCGGAGGAGCTCCAACACCAGGAGGCTCGCCCAGCTCTGCGCCCAGCGGTGTCCGCTGACCGTGCAGACCGAGGGCGCCGATGGCCTTGACCGGGAACAGTTCCAAAGGGTCGATACGCTTGGAATCACTGCCGGCGCTTCCACGCCGGGGTGGATCATAAAGGAGGTCTATAACAAAATGAGCGACGAAATCATGGAGATCGAACAGTCCTTCGCGGATATGCTGGAGGAGTCGATCAAGCCTATCAATACGGGGGATAAGGTCACTGGGACTGTGATTGCCATCACACCCACCGAAGTGCAGGTCGATCTGACCGGCACCAAGTTTACCGCTTCCATTCCTCTGTCTGAGCTGAGCGACGATCCCGACGTCAAGCCCGAGGACGTGGTCAAGGTGGGCGATCCCATCGAGGCCGAGGTAGTGCTGTACAGCGACCGGGACTGCGAGATCCGCCTGTCCAAGAAGCGCCTGGAGAGCCACAAGAACTGGGAGACCGTTGAGAACGCCGTGGAGAGCAAGGAGCCTTTGGAGGGCACCATCACCGAGGTGAACAAGGGCGGTCTGGTGGCCAACGTGAAGGGCGTGCGGGTGTTCATCCCCGCCTCCCAGTCCGGCAAGCCCCGCGGCGCCGACTTGGCCGACATGATCAAGAGCAAGGTCAAGATGCGCATCACCGAGGTGAACAAGGCCCGCCGCCGCGTGGTCGGCTCCATCCGGGCCGTGGCCGCCGAGGCCCGCGCCGCCGCCGCCGCCGAGGTGTGGAACAGCATCGAGAACGGCAAGCGGTATCACGGCACCGTCAAGAGCCTGACCTCTTACGGCGCTTTCGTAGACATCGGCGGGGTGGACGGCATGGTCCACATCTCCGAGCTGTCCTGGTCCCGCATCAAGAACCCCGCCGAGGTGGTCTCCGTGGGCGACCCCGTGGAGGTCTATGTCATCTCCTTCGACCCGGAGAAGCGGAAGATCTCCCTGGGCATGAAGGACCACAGCCAGGAGCCCTGGACCGTGTTCACCTCCAAGTATGAGGTGGGCGACGTGGCCCACGTCCGCATCGTCAAGCTGATGACCTTCGGCGCCTTCGCCGAGATCGTCCCCGGCGTGGACGGCCTGATCCACATCTCCCAACTCTCCGACCACCGGGTGGAGAAGCCCGCCGACGCCGTGTCCGAGGGCGACGTGGTGGACGCCAAGATCATCGCCATCGACAACGAGAACAAGAAGGTCTCCCTGTCCATCCGCGCCGTCCTGAACGACGCACCCAAGGCCGCCGAGGAAGAGGCCGCTCCCGTGGAGGAGCCCGAAGAGGAGCCCGCCGCCGAGCCTGAGGCCGCTCCTGCCGTGGAGGAGGCCCCCGCCGCCGAGGACGCCGAATAATTCCATCCAGACATAGAAAAGCTGCCGCTGAAATCCAGCGGCAGCTTTTTTGCGCGCTCAAAACACCCTGACGATAAACTCCAAAAGTGTGGCGACCCACTGGGGCGCAACGGCGTAGATGGTTTGGACGGCCGCCTCCCTGTCTCCGGGAGACAGAGGGGTAAAAAAGGCGCCTCCCTTGCCGGATACCTCATCACCGATCTCCAGCACACCCCCATAGACCACGCCGCCGATGGCGACCTTTGACGCGACGGCCACGCCTCCCACAGCGTATTTTCCAAGGGCGATGCCGCCCCAGGTCAGCCAGCCGGCGGCAATTCCGCCGATGGAGATGACGCCCAGAGCAAACGCGCCCAGGGACAGGGCGCCGACGCCGAGCCCGCCCAAGGCGAACAGCAGCCCCAGGGCGACGCCGCCCAGGGAGAACACGCCCACGGCCACCCCGCCGATGGACACCACGCCCACCGCCAGATTCCCGATGGCGATGATCCCTCTGGCGGCGCGGAGGCCGTAACCCACATTGATGTGGACCAGGGGCAGGCCAAACAGGGTGGCTTTGCTCCTGAATTCGTACCCGCCGCCATAGTGGTTGTGGATCACCTGGACGGGTGGTGGGAGAGCGTCCCCCTCTTTGCCCAGCACCAGATAGTCCAATGTCACGTTGAAATAGGCGGCCAGGGCGGTGAGGTTGTCCATGTCGGGCCGGGAGGTGCCAGCCTCCCACTTCTGGACCGCCTGCCGGGTGACCCCGAGCAGGCCGGCCAGTTCCTCCTGGGAGAGGCCGGCCTTCCGGCGCAGCTCATAGAGCCGGTTGGAAAATTCCATTGAATTGCCTCCTTGAATTTCATCTGTCCGGCGCCTTTGGACGGTCTAATCATAGCAAAATGAGCCGGACAGCGCAACCAACTACCCCATCCAATTTGACAACCGTCCGTTGCGGTGGACGTTTTTGCGTAAAAAAGGGGCTCCGCCCCATGGACGAAGCCCCTCTGAAAAATCGTGTTACGCGGACCGGCGGCCGGCGCTGCGGATGGCCTCTTTGGCCTTCCTGGCGGCCTCCACGATATGCTCGTGGTTGACCTGGAACCCCTTGCTGGCCTTCAGATCGGCATAGCGGTTGCGGAAACGGCGGCTGTATTTCTCCAGGCCGGCGATCTGCTCCCGGTACTTGTCCTGGAGGGCGTCCACCTCCTCGCTGACCTTGTCGCCCAGCTCGGCCTTGGCCAGGGCCAGCTGCACCTGCAGCTCCTGCCCCAGCGTGTTGACGCTGACCACCAGTTTGGACACCAGGGCCAGGTGATGGATGGTCATCACGGCGTCCACAAGGAACAGCACCAGGATCACGGCGGCCAGGACGAAGTGGACCTGATAGGGGATGAGATCATAGAGGCGGTCCACCTGGGGCTGGATCCAGAAGATGACCACATAGGACAGCACGCCCCACACCAGGGCGACCCACAGGCACACGCGGCCCTTGATGTTGAACTTGTAGTTGGAGTAGTCCCAGTACTTCACATGGGTGGTGGTCTCCAGCACCCAGGCCACAAGATACTCCCAGGTAGTCATCACCACCACGGACACCACGTAGAACAGGGGCAGATTGCCCTTCAGGGGGGTAAAGAACAGCAGCATCAGCACCACGCCGCCGCCGTAGATGGGGCACACAGGGCCGTACAGGAAGCCCCGGGGCACCAGACGGCGCTCCTTGATGGAACAGTAGCAGGTCTCCATCACCCAGCCCAGGAAGGAGTAGAGGGCGAAGTAGATAAACAGCTCCACCAGGGGAAAGTCCATGATGGTGACATATCGCAGCAGGGCAAGTCGGATCAAGAGGGATCGTCTCCTTTCTCATCGGTGAGCAGGGCGCCCAGCACCCCATTGTATACCCGGTCCGGGTGGGCGAGGAAGTGGTCCGCGATGCGCTGTCCCTCCTCCTTGGAGGGGGCCAGCAGGGTCAGGGAGAACAGAGGGCCGCGGTCGTCGTCCATGGAGAGGGACACCTGCCAGCTCTCACCGTCCGGCTCCACAGCGGCCCGGACCTGGGCCTTGCGCCGAAGCGCCTCGTTCAGAGGGGCCAGCCTGCGGTCACACCGGGCACGGATGACGGGAGAGAGGCGGCTCTCACCGGCGCTTCCGTCCCGGCGGCCCTTGTCGGTGGGGGAGTACAGGTCTCCCTCCCGGAAGATATGGCCGCTGGCGCAGAGTTCGGACACGGCCTCGGCGAACTGAAAGTAGTCCACGCCGCCGTCGCACATGGCCAGGTCGGTGAGGGTGGCAAAGTCGATGGGCGCCGCCGCGTGGGTGAGCAGGTAGAGGGCCAGCAGCTTCATATCCAGTTTGTTGTGGATGAACCCGGCCATGCTCCCACCTCCGTCAAACGCCTGGGGATATTATACACAAAAGGGAGAAGGCTGGCAAGAGGGGATTTCAGAGGTCAGTCCCGGGTCACAAGCGCGTGGTACAGCTGGGACAGGTATACCCAAGTGGGTCGATCCAGAGTGCCGGTCTCCGGCAGGCCGGACAGCCGCTGGACGGTGCGGAGGTTTTCGTAGGTGCCGCCGTCGTTCACATCCCCTCCGGCGCAGGGGGCGAAGTTGGTAGTCACCTGCTCCAGGGCGCTGAACATCCCCCGGACGATGAACATGGGCGCGCTGCGCTCCCCCTGACAGCAGGTAAAGGTGCCGCTGGGCAGCACGCTCAGAGGCGGGGGAGTCCCATAGAGGAACTCCATCTTCTCATAGGCCGCCACGATGGCGCTCCAGGTCTGATCGTTCACCACACCGGTGACTGGCAGGTTTTTCTCCCGCTGGAAGATCATCACCGCCTCCAGTGTGCGCTCGCCGTAAATGCCGTCGGGCACCAGGCGCATATAGGCGTCATCATGGATGGCAATCTGGTTCAGCATCTCCTGGAGAGAGCGGACCGGCTGCCCGACCGGCTCCGGTATGCCGTTCTGCCGTTGTTCGTTCATATCCATCATCCTTTCCATTTAGTCGGCGCTGCCGTATGTCAAATCGTAACCGGGGAACCGCTTGAAGATGACCGCGTCCCGGATCGCCTGGGAACCGGTGGGCAGATCGACGCCGGCCAGCGCAGTATTGGCGATGCCCAGGTATTCCTCATAGATGCGGAGCCAGGTCCGGGAGCCCACCACCCCGTCAGCGGGGAGGCCCAGTGCCTGTTGGGCGGCGATGACCGCGTTCCGGGTCCCGGGACCGAAGACCCCGTCGATGGTGAGCACGGGGATATTGTCGTTGAACTGGCCGACGATGGAGAGCAGATACTGCAGGGCGGACACGGCCACTCCCACGCTGCCCTCCCGGAGGGTGACGCCCACCTGGGGCGGCTGGATGTAGGTGTAGGTCTGGCCCTCGCTGACCAGCTCCGCCAGACGGGTAACTCCCACATACAGCGATATCAGCTGATACCAGGTCGCCTGGCCCACGATGCCGTCCTCGGTCAGATTGAAGATCCGCTGGAAAGCGCGCACCGCATCCTCGGTCTGGCCGCCGAACACGCCGTCCTCGGGGATGCGGGGAATAGCGGGGTAGCTGCGGCTGATCCGATTGAGGATGTTCTGGATGACGGTGACGTAGTCTCCGGTCGCTCCCCGCTGGATGGGCGTGCCGGGGTAGGAGTACTGGATGTCCCGGATGGGAGCGTTGGACACCAGCTCGATGTTGTCGCCATAATACCGGCGGAGGATCTGCATGGTGGTATAGCCCTGCTGGGCCAGATTCTCGCTGCCCCACTGGGACAGCCCGTCGCAGGTGACGGTGGTGCCGTTGCAGAACTTGGCGGCCAGTGGCTCCACAAAGCCGGTCCGGCGGATGTAGGTGGTGAACAGCTCATCCACCAGGCGGTCCACGTTCTCAAAGGTGCTGCGGCCGGGGATGAACCGCTGGTCGTTGACGGTGGACCCGGTGATGTCAAAGTCGTACCCCCGGCTGGGATAGTACTCGGTATACACCCGGTTCAGGGCGAAGGAGACCTGGGCCAGGATGTTGGCCCGGAGGGCCGCTTCCCGCCAGGTGGGGTAGATCTCGCTGGAGGCCACGTTCTTGATGTAGTCGGAAAAGGACACGGTGACATTCTCGCCCGGCTGACCGGCCGGCGCGGTATGGACCGTGATATACTGCGGGATGTAGGGCGTCACGGTGAGCGGCATAACAGACCCTCCTCAAAGAGTTTGGGGGATGACCACCACGGGCGGGATGGTCCTTCCGTCGGGGAATTGGGGCTGGGGAAGGGGGATCAGGGACACATCCTGCTGTGTCTCCACGCCGGAAAATACCTGGATCCCCTCAAATACCGCCACATAGTAGCCGGGATGCTCCACCACCAGCGTATAGGAGGCAAAGGGGTCGGCGTTGCCGGGGTCCTGGCTCAGGGCGTCGTCCGGGGCGTTCAGTGTTATGACCCCGGTGAGGCCGCTGGAATCGGTGCGCTGGATGGACAGCAGTTCCCGGCGGCCCTCCCTGACAGGGCCTGAGAGGATCACGGTCGCTCCCTCGATAGGGATCTGGGCTCTGGAGGTGAATACGCGAACGCGAAGCGAGCCTGTCTCTTGCATAGGACACTCCTCCTGTCTGAGTTTGCCCCAGCCTATGCGCTTCCCTGGAAAATGTGAAAACCGGCGCTGAAAAATTGACATTTCCCAGGAAATACGTTAAAATGAAAAAAAGAGCGGATCCTGTCGGCGGCAAGGGGGGCGCGGTATGCGGAAAGGGAAGATATCCACGGCGGTCATCCGGCGGCTGCCCAGGTATTACCGGCACCTGGACGACCTTTACCGTGCGGGGGTGGTGCGCGTCTCCTCCAGCGCCCTGGCCGGCGATATGGGACTCACCGCCTCCCAGATCCGGCAGGACTTCTCCTGCTTCGGCGAATTCGGCCAGCAGGGCTACGGCTACAATGTGGAGCGCCTCCGGGGGGAGATCGCGGAGATCCTGGGCATGGACCGGGATCACACCGCCGTCCTTCTGGGCGCCGGCAATTTGGGCCGCGCCCTGCTGGAGAACTTTCCGTTTCAGAAGTACGGCTTCCGGCTGGAAGCGGCCTTTGACATCGATCCTTCACTGGTGGGCGGCGAACTGGGCGGAGTCCGCGTCTATCACCGGGACGAGATCGGGAGCTTCCTGCGGGCCCACCCGGCGGACGTGGGCATCCTCACCGTGCCGGGGGGCGCGGCGGCCTGGGCGGCCGGCCTGCTGGCCGGCCGCGGGGTAAAGGGGATTTGGAACTTTACCAACGTGGAGCTGCCGGAGGACGAGCTGCCCGGCGTCCAGGTGGAAAACATCCATTTTTCCGACAGCCTGCTGACCTTGAGCTATTTTATTTCAGAGGAGCGGCCATGAAAAGACACATGAGCAGATTTCTGCCGGCGCTGGGGCTGTCTCTGGCCCTGATCCTCCCGGCGTCGGCCTCCGGCGACACGCTGATCTCCCGGAGCTACCTGGAAAACACCTACCGGCCCCGGCTGTCCACCGTCATCCGGGACAGCGTTGAGCTGGCCTCCGGGCCGCTGATAAACGCGGCGCTGAGCCGGATGGATCGGTACTTTACCGGTTCGGCCGGCGTCTGGCGCACCACCCTGGGCTTCACCCCTCAGAGCAGCGACGGGGGAGACGCGGTGGCCCTGGCTTCCGGGGCGGGGCTGCTCTGGGCCTCCGGCGCGGGCAGCCTGACCGACGGCGTCCTCATCGACGCCACCATCGGCCGGGAGGTGGCCGCCGGCGGCTCCCTCACCGCGGGGCACCGCTATCTCGCGGACGGACAGGTAAAAGTCTCGATCACCGCCGCGGCCCAGTGGATGGCGGAGGGCCAGTGGATGACCATCCCCGGCGGCGCGGAGGTCAGACCCGGCGGCTCGTTTGCCGATGTGCCCGCCGGCGCGTTTTACGCGGACGCGGTGTCCTGGGCGGTGGGCCGTGAGATCACCAACGGCATCGACGACGCCCATTTCTCCCCGGAGAGTTTCTGCAAGCGGGCCGATATCGTCACATTCCTGTGGCGCGCCTATGGAAAGCCGGAACCCAAATCCCTTGTCAGCCCCTTCACCGATGTGACAGACCCCGGCAGCTATTACTACAAGGCCGTCCTCTGGGCGGTGGAGCAGGGGATCACCAACGGAATGACCCCCACCGCGTTCGATCCCGACAGCACCTGCACCCGCGGCCAGGCGATGACCTTCCTGTACCGGGCGGAGAAGGAGCCTCCCGTCTCCGGCGCGACGCAGTTCACCGATGTGCCGGACGGCCAGTACTACACCGATCCGGTGGCCTGGGCGGTGCGTCTGGGGATCACCAACGGCACCGATACTACCCATTTCTCGCCCGATCAAAACTGCACCAGAGGACATATCGTCACATTTCTCTACCGCGATCTCGGCTGACGGCGCAAGCGCGCGGCGGGGGCCGGACAGAGCGTCCGACCCCCGCCTTTGGGAAAAATTTTCGGGATTCCGAAAAAACAGCTTGCATTTCCAAATCAGGTATGCTATGATAGCAAAGCTGTTGAGCAAGATATGCGGCAGTAGCTCAGCTGGATAGAGTGACTGGCTACGAACCAGTAGGTCGGGGGTTCGAGTCCCTTCTGCCGTACCAGAGGCCCTGGAGCCGAAAGGCTCCGGGGTTTTCTGTTTTTGGAGGTTCGTCATGAGCAGCACATTTGAACGAATCTATGATATCGCGCGGCAGATCCCCGAGGGAAGAGTTGCCACCTACGGGCAAATCGCCCGCATGGCCGGGATGCCCCGGGGCAGCCGGGTGGTGGGCTACGCCATGGCGTCCTGCCCAGAAGGGAACGGGGTACCCTGCCACCGGGTGGTAGACCGCTTCGGCGGCACCAAGGCGGCTTTCGATACCTACGCTCCGGGCACCCAGCGAGCGCTTCTTGAGGCGGAGGGGGTGACCTTTCGGCCGGACGGGACGGTGGACCTGGAGCGGTGCCGATGGGAGCCGGAGAAAACGATCCATTAGTCGTTACTCGCTTTTCGCCAGCGTTTCCAACGCTCTTCGGTCAACGATTATCACCACCCGATACCCCAGTTCGATGATCCCTTCCGCCGCCAACTGCCCCAGCACCCGGCTCACTGTCACCCGGGACAGGCCCACCGCCTGACCCAGGGACTCATGGGTGCAGCGGATAACAGCGCTCCCGCCGGTGGGCTGATCCAACAGCCACCGGGCCACCCGCCGGGGGGCGGGGAGGGAGGAGCGGTCCACATGGTCGGACAGGATGCGGACCGTCCTGGCCAGATATTGGAGCATAGGCAGGGCCAGCTCCGGGTGGCGCTGAAAGGCGGCGTCAAGCTGTCGCCGGTCGATGGGGAGGATCAGACAGTCCTCCAGCGCCGTAGCGGAGGTGACCCTGGGGCAGCCGTCGAAAAAGGAGGCCTCGCCCATCAGATCGCCGGATCGGTGGACGGTGAGCACCCGTTCCCCGCCGTCTCCTGTACTGATGAAGCTGCGCACAGAGCCGGAGATCAGGTAGTAAAACTGCTCCGGCAGAGTCCCCTGTAAATAGATCATCTGGCCCGCCCGATATCGCCGGGGGATGCGGCCCTCGGCCAGGGCGTCCCATATCGCCACAAAAACCACCTCGCTTTTCAGAGATTGTATCATACTTTACATTCTTTCCGCAAGTTATTTGACATACTGTTGCCACATGATTTTGAAGGAGGAATATTCCCATGGGAATGACCATGACCCAGAAGATCCTGGCCCGCTCCGCCGGGCTGGACGCCGTGGAGGCCGGCCAGCTCATCGAGGGGAAGCTGGACCTGGTGCTGGGCAACGACATCACCACCCCGGTGGCCATCACGGAGTTCAACAAGGCGGGGCTGTCCTCGGTGTTCGACAAGGACAAGATCGCCATCGTGCTGGACCACTCCACTCCCTGCAAGGACATCAAATCCGCCCGGCTCTGCGCCGCCTGCCGGGACTTCGCCAAGGCCCATCAGATCACCCACTTCTATGACGTGGGGCAGATGGGGGTGGAACACGCCCTCCTGCCGGAGCAGGGCCTCACCGCCCCCGGCGAGGTCATCATCGGCGCCGACTCCCACACCTGCACCTACGGGGCCCTGGGCGCCTTCTCCACCGGCGTGGGCTCCACCGACATGGCCGCCGGCATGGCCACCGGCC
>CANQKJ010000016.1 GCA_947624465.1 uncultured Oscillospiraceae bacterium | reverse complement strand
CGGCGATCTCGTCGCTGGTCTCCGCCTTGGCGCTCTTGGTGGACAGGGCCGCCAGGAACGCGGCGTTCTGGGTCTGGCTGGTCTCGCCGCTCATGATCTCGTTCATGACGGTATAGGCCTCGTCGTAGGTCAGGTCCTGCTTGTCTACGATCTTCGCGATGGCTTCTTTGATCATTGAAAAATCCCCTTTCAGTTCAGATGGATGAAGTTATTTAACATGGTCCTTCCGTCCGGGGTCATGATGGATTCCGGGTGGAACTGGACGCCGAAGATGGGGTAGTCCCGGTGCTGCACCGCCATGACCTCCCCGTCCAAAGTCCGGGCGGTGACGGCGAGGCAGTCCGGGATGGTATCCGGGTCGGCGGCCAGGGAGTGATACCGGGCCACGGGGGCGGTGTCCGGGCAGCCCCGGAACAGGGGACAGGCCGGGTCGAACCGCACCGTGGACTGCTTGCCGTGCATCAGCTCCTTCGCGTAAGTGACGGTGGCTCCGAAGGCGGCGCAGATGGCCTGGTGCCCCAGGCACACCCCCAGGACAGGGATGCGGGGGCCCAGCTCCCTGGCCGCCGCCATGGTGATGCCCGCGCCCTCCGGCCGGCCGGGGCCGGGGGAGAGGATGATGCGGTCGGGGGCCAGCGCCCGGATCTCCTCCACCGTCAGTTCGTCGTTGCGAACGACCCGGATATCCGGCTGGATCTCCCCAACAAGCTGGTAGAGGTTGTAGGAGAAGCTGTCGTAGTTGTCGATGAGCAGGATCATAGCTCCGCCTCCTGTGCCAGTTCCAGCGCCCGGATCACCGCCCGGGCCTTGTTGATGCACTCCTGGTACTCCTTCTCGGGGACCGAGTCGGCCACGATGCCCGCGCCGGACCGGACGAACACCCGCCCGTTCTTCTTGTAGGCGATACGGATGGCGATGCAGGTGTCCATGTTGCCAGTGAAGTCGATGTAGCCGATGGCCCCGCCGTAGATGCCCCGCTTGTTGTTCTCCAACTCCCCGATGAGCTGGCAGGCCCGTATTTTCGGCGCGCCGGACAGGGTGCCCGCCGGCAGGACGGCCTCCACGGCGTCCAGCGCGTCGAACTCCGGCCGGATCTCACCACGTACCGTGGAGCCGATGTGCATCACATGGGAGTACCGCTCGATGGAGTGGAGCTTTTCCACCTGGACGGTGCCGAATCTGCTGACCTTGCCCAAATCGTTCCGCCCCAGGTCCACCAGCATATTGTGCTCGGCCAGCTCCTTCTCGTCCGCCAGCAGCTCCGCCTCCAGGGCGGCGTCCTCCTCCTCGGTCTTTCCCCGGGGCCTCGTGCCCGCCAGGGGGAAGGTGTGGAGGACGCCGTTTTCCAGCTTCACCAGAGTCTCCGGGGAGGCCCCCGCCACCTCCACGTCGGTGCCGGAGAAGTAAAACATATAAGGCGACGGGTTCACGGTGCGCAGCACCCGGTAGGTGTTCAGCAGGCTGCCCTCGAAGGGGGCGGACAGCCGGTTGGACAGCACGATCTGGAAGATGTCCCCCTCCCGGATGTGGCGCTTGGCCCGCTCCACCATGGCGCAGTAGGCGTCCCGGTGGAACAGCGGTGTCACCTCCCCGGTGAGGCGGCCGCCGGGCTCGCACCTCGGGGTCCCGGTGCGGAGCAGGCCCCGGAGCTGCTTCAGCTCCAGCACCGCCCGGTTGTAGCCCGTCTCCGGGTCGTCCAGAGGCATATTGACCATAAGCACGATCTTCTGCCGGACGTTGTCGAAGGCGATGACCTTGTCGAACAGCATCAGGTCCACGTCCTTGAAAGCCTCGGTGTCCTCCGCCCCGGTGCGGACGGCGGGCTCGCTGTATCCCAGATAGTCGTAGGAGAAGTACCCCACCAGCCCGCCGGTGAAGGAGGGCAGATCGTCGAACCGGGGGCTCTTATAGTCCGCTAAAATCTGCCGCAGGGCCGCCGACGGGTCCTCCGTGTGAAAGCTGACGCCGCCCGCCCTCATCTCCCCGCCGGTGCAGGTGATCTCCAGCTTGGGGTCGAAGCCCAGGAAGGTATACCGGCCCCACTTCTCCCGGTCCTCCACCGACTCCAGCAGATAGCAGTGGGTGGACACATTTTTCAAAATTTTCAGCGCCTGGATGGGGGTGAGAGAGTCGGACAGCATCTCACAGCTCACCGGCAGGACCTTATAGGCCCCTTTGGCGGCGACGGCTTTGACCTCCTCCAGACTGGGCCTGACGTTCATGGACATGACCTCCTTTTCCTCCGCCGGGGGACAAAAAGGCCCCTGACAGAAGGTTTCTTCTGTCAGGGGCGAATGTACATCCGCGGTGCCACCCTGATTCACGGCGGTGAGGCCGTGCGCTTGGCGGGATACCTGCATATCCCCGGCAACTGACGTATGCCCACACGTCACGGAATACTGGGCGGGGGCTCCCCGCTTTTCACCGCGCCCTCGGCGGTCCATTTGACGGTTTGTGTCTCACCCCGCTCTCAGCAATGGGGGCTCTCTGTAAAGGCATGACCGCCGTTATCTCCGCGTCAACGGTTTAACTTATTAAATTGCTTGGATTATACCACCGGGGTCCGGGTTTGTCAATCGTATTTTTGTGCGCTCCGGACAGACCGCTAAACTGATCAGCACTGCATCATCAAACGGATGAAGAACTCCACAGCTCTATGGATGACCTCGATCCGGATACGCTCATTGTTTCCGTGGATGGTCCCGCGCTCCTCATTCGTCATATCCATGGCGGAGAAGCGGTAGACCTTGTCGGACAGGCCGCGATAGTGGCGGCTGTCGGAACATTGGACCATGAGATAGGGGGACACCACGCAGCCGGGCCAGGTGGCGGACACGGCGTTGACGACTCTTTCCCAGCCGTCGCAATCGATGCGGGAGATGGGGCTTGGCTCCATGTGGTCCCCGACCGTCAGCCTGATATCAGGATCAGAGATCGTCTTTCGGATATACTCCACCGCGGAATCCACGGAATCCTCGGGATTCAAGCGTATGTTGGAAACCATGGAAGCGGAAGGCGGGATCACATTCGGCGCCTTGCTTCCCTGCATCTGGGTGAAGGCCACAGTCGTCCGCACCAGGGCGTTCAATTCCCCTCCGCTCTTCTTACAGATCAGGTCCAGCACAGGTCTGAAGCACCACAGATTTGCGAAGATGATCCTGTACAGAAACGTGGACCTCCGGCCCAGGTTGTCAAACATCTCCAATACCGGCCTGGTGAGATGCGCCCGGAACGGATGGGACTCTACATTTGTACAGGCCTTGGAGAGACGGCCCACCGGGGTGTGGGGCGCGGGCGCGGAGGCGTGGCCGCCGGAGGAGGAGATGCTGTACTCCAGGTTCAGCATCCCCTTCTCCGCGATCCCGATGAGGGCGCAGGGCTCGCTGACGCCGGGAAATACGTCCTGCACCACAGCGCCGCCCTCGTCAACTACCATGGAAGGCTCGATATTCCGCTCCTGGAACCAGTTGACGATGTTCACCGCGCCCATCCCGTTGACTTCTTCCCCGCCGGAAAAGGCAAAGTACACGTCATGCTCAGGCGTGAACCCCTGCCTGATCAGCGCCTCGGCCGCGGACAGGACGCCATTGAAGGTCACCTTTGTGTCAAGGGTGCCCCGGCCCCACATGACGCCGTCTTCTACCACGGCGGAAAAGGGCGGCTTCTCCCAATTCTCCTCCTCCACCGGCACCACGTCGTAGTGGGCCATCAGCACGGCGGGGCAGCCTCTGTCTTCCCGGCCCTGCCAACGGAACAGCAGCGCCCGGTCCGGGAGACGCTGGAGCGTACACGTCTCGATCACATGGGGATAGAGCTTGGGCAGCAGCCCGATGAGCTTCTCAAATTCGCCGTCATCCTCCAGCGAGTGGTCCGCATAGGACACCGTTTTACAGCGTACCAGCTCGGCCAGAGCCTGCTCCGCGGCAGACTTGTCGAACTCCACCGGTCGAGCGGGACCCTGCCGCCGGTCCCTGGGGACAAACCGGGCCGCCCGAATGAGGATCACAGCCAAAAACAGAGCGATCAAAACAAGAATAATGATCAGAGCTGTCATTCCGCGCCCTCCCTTATAACAGGCCCTTCTTATACATGATGCGGGACACGCCCAGGGTGAACAGGACGCCCACCGGCACCATGATACCCACCGTGCTGGAATTCAACGCCGGAACGAAGATGAACAGCACCAGCATGAGAATGACAGGGGCGATCGAGATCTTCCAGTTCTTTGAGATGAACACGACGCCCAGCCCGCCAAACAGGGCGGGGAGTATCTGGGCAAATGCCGGCTCAAGCACAGGGGCGTTCAGGATGGGGGTCAGCGGCGTGATAAGCAGCACGCCGAGGAGGATGATCAGCGTGGTGACGATGCTGGATACCGCGATGGCGATCGTGGAGACCAGTTCTCCCTCCTCGGAATTCACTTTCACATCCGCCTGCTCCAGCGCGTTAAGCGCGACGGGCAGCTTCAGATTGGAAATGTTGCCGGTGACAAAGGACAGATAGGACCCGCCGGCCCCCAGCATGGGCACATAGGTGAAGGTCTCTACCACGGCGACCGCCCAGTACATCGGCGCCGTCGCGATCAGTCCCATCAGGAAGCCCTGCCAATCGGGCAGCACATGATAGATGACGGCCACAGCGACGGGGAACAGGAACAGAAGGACCATCATGCTGATGTTCCAGATACGCCCGTCCCGATGGACGGAATCCATATAACTCAGATCGTTCTTCATAGCTGACACCCCCCTTTTCAACCCAGCAGCGCGGTAATGGGGATCGCGCTGGCCATACCCAGGATAAGACTGATCGGCAGGGCGTAATCCGAGATCCACGGCCATTTGAACTTCCTGACCGCCAGCCCGCACACGCACATCACCAGCGCGGAGACCAGCATCACCAGAGGCGGGATGAGGCCGGACATATCACCCCTGAATACCACGGAGAAATCGCAGAACACATAGCCTAAGAAAGCGGAGATCATGCCGATGAACATGGCGGAGGAGAAGATATCGCTCCACTTTTTATCCCTGTTTTCCAGCGAAATGAGTCCGCTTTGCAGCTTCTTCCCGATGAGCGGGACCAGCCAGATGCCGACCATGATGCTGAGCGTCATGACGCAGACGATGGTGACATACTGCCGGGCGGTCAGCGAAGTGACCTGCCCGAACGTAAGGCCCATCGCGCTCTCGGCATTGGTGGCGGCGATGGTCTCATAAGACATTGAGCCCACCACACTGAGGCGGAGCCAGGGCAGCGGCACCCCCAGGTCTTTGGCCAGGGTGATGACGCTGATGACGATCGCCACCGCGGGAGCGATCGTGAACACTGCCGCAGTCCCCGCAATGCGCTTCAGCTTGCCCATGTCCATGCCGATCGCCTTTGCCCTTCTCCATGCCTTCACCAGGAAGTACACGGATTGGGCCAGCACCGCAACGATCACGATGCCCGCCAGCACGAACAGCACAGGGCTGTTGACGTCGAAGTTCATATTAGGACCTCCCTCTTTTGCGTGATACGACAAGTATACTACAAAAAGTTCCAACGAGCAAGAGTTGTTGTTCTTTCTCTTTGTTGACAATGCTTATACGATTTGGTATCATTACATTGTGTTTTTGTATAAGTTCACCAATTCGGTTCTGCCTGGCCGCAGAACATGAGGGAGGAATCAATTATGTCCGGAAGCTATCTGCCCATCGACAGGAAGGAACAGGTCCCTCTGGGGGGACTGCCTCAGACCATCCACGTATGGGGCACGCGAAAGAGCAATCCCATTCTGCTCATTTTACACGGCGGTCCCGGGGTCCCGAATCGGCACGGCATCGCCGCAAAACACATGGATCTGACCGGCGACTTCACCGTGGTGGCCTGGGACCAGCGGGGCACCGGCGGGTCCTACTTCGGCTGCGACCCCGCCAGCCTGACGCTGGACCAACTGGTTTCGGACTGCATTGAGCTGATGCGGTATCTCTGCTCTCTGCTGGGCAAGAAGAAGGTCTATCTTCTGGGCGGAAGCTGGGGCACAGAACTGGGCACCTTCGTATGCGCCAGAGCGCCGGAGCTGACGGCGGGCTATATCGGCTATGGGCAGGTCGTCAACGGCGTGGAGAATGAGACCCGCTCCTACGCCTATACGCTCCGCAAGGCGGAAGAGGCCGGCGATCAGGAGGATCTGGAGATCCTGAGGCGGATCGGCCCGCCGGAGGGAGGCCAGTATAAGCCCGCCTTTGAGGGGCTCATGGCCCAGCGGAAGCTGCTCGCCAAGTACGGCGGCCACAGCGTAAAAAAAGAGAGCTACCTCAAGGGAACGGTGCTGCCCATCCTTCGCTCCCCGGAACTCTCCATACGTGAAAAATGGGGCGTGGCCAAGGGCTATCAGCTCTGCCTCTCACAAATGTGGCCCACCATCGTGAACTACGACTTCCTGCGGGATATGCATACCTTTGAGGTGCCCTACTACATCTTCCAGGGCAGGAAAGACGAGAATACGCCTTCCTCGCTGATACAGGAATACTATGACGCCATCATAGCGCCGGATAAAGACCTTGTCTGGTTCGAACACTCCGCCCACGGCCCGCTGGGCGAGGAGCCGGCGAAATTCAAGCGCTGTATGCGGGATAAGTTTCTGAGCTTGGAGAGGAGTGACCCCACATGAAGAAAATCACGAACGGGAAGATATTTGCCCTGTGCCTGGGAGACTTCTCCCGGGGCATCATCGGAGGCATCATCACAAGCTATCTCCTGACCTTCTTCATCCCCACAAACTCTAATACCACCCTGCCTCAGTTCTTTCTGAACGCGGCCCTGACCATGGCGGTCATACGCGGCGTCGGCACAGTGGTGGACGCCGTTACCGATCCCTGGGTGGCAAGCCTTTCAGACAACTGCAAATCTCCCCTGGGGCGCCGGGTGTTCTTCATGCGCTGGGCCGCCATCCCCTATGGGCTGTTCTGCCTGCTGGTATTCTTCCCTCCTGTGGGGGGCGCCAGCGTTGTCAATGCCATCTGGGTGGGCCTTATGCTCATCCTCTACTATCTGGCCTCCACCTTCTATAACATTCCGTACAGCGCTCTGCAGGCGGAAATCGTAGCCGACCCCCAGAGGCGGGTATTTCTGTACACGATCAACAGCCTGCTCTACGTCATCTCCTCTGCGCTGGTGTTCTGCACTTCCATGATCAAGAGTATGCTCATGTCCAGCGGTATCCCGGAGATCTGGGCGCTGCGGATCCCCTTTATCGTTTTCTGCGCGGCCGGCGCCATTACCGCCATCATCCCCTCCATCGTCATCAGGGAGAAGGACTATGTGGCGCCCAAGCCCTATCACCAGTCCATTTGGGATGCCCTGAAGGCCACCGCCTCCTATCCCAATTTCGCCATCATCACAGTGGGCTACCTCGTCATGTGGATCGCGTTCACCTTCTTCAACACTGCCGAGGTGTACTACATCACCAATCTGCTGGCGCTTGGAGACTCCTGGGTGACGATCGTATCTGTGATCTCCATCGCCGTAGGTGTCGCCACCTACCCGCTGGTCAATATCCTGGCAAAGCGGGTGGGCAAGAAGCCGATGCTGCTGGGCGCGTGCATCACCTATGTGCTGCTCTACTGCGCCATCTACAACTATAACGTGGTCATCAATATCATTGGCGGGCCGGCATTCGCCATCCTCATCGGACTTGTCATCGCCTTCCCCATCGCGATCACCAATATTATCCCCGCCTCCATCTTTGCCGACCTTGCCCAATACGACAGCATCATGACAGGGCAGAACAGAGCCGGAATGTTCTTTGCCGCCCGTAACTTCGCAAACAAGCTGTGTCAGGCGGTGGTGGTCATCGCCTGCGCCCTGCTGCTGGGCACAGGCGCGGACGGCACCGGCGCCGCTACCAGCGCAGGCATTCGGCAGACCGCTCTGGTCGCGATGATTTTTGTGGCCCTGTCTGTAGTGATCTATTGGTTCTATGACGACAAGAAGATCGTGCAGACCATCAAGGAGCACGCCAACTGAGTCTGTGGGACCCCCTTTTCGGTGCTTTTTTGGTGGGACGATTTTCGCATGACCGAGTCCGATGCCCGAATGACGCTCAAATCGTGCCGTTTGGCGTCAACGATCCCACCCCGTTCCGTCGGGTACAGCGCCAAAAACAGCATCAAAGTTTTTGCCCCTCTGGTCAGCGGGTTTTGACCAGAGGGGAGTTTCTTTGTGTATAGGAGGGCCTTGAAGCCGGTATCGCCGCTGATGGCCACGGCGTTTTTGCGCCGCTCCGACCCTCAGCCGCAATAGCCGCCCAGGCGGGCCAGGCTCTCTTTGGGGGCGCGGGCCTGGGTGGCCCGGTCCACGGCGACGAGGCCAAACTGCATGGCATAGCCCTTCTGCCACTCGAAGTTGTCCAGCAGGCTCCAGTAGAAATAGCCCTTGACGGGCAGGCCGTCGGCAAGGCAGCTCCGAACCCCGGCCAGGGCGGCGTCGATGAAAGCCGTCCGGCGGCTGTCGTCGGCGGTGGCGACGCCTATACCTTCTCCATCCCCGCCAACGGGGAGGCCGAGGTCGCCCTGCCGGACGGGCGGCGCCTGCGGCTGACCGCCGGCGAGTATACCCTGTGAGTTTTCGGATTTTCCCCCGGCCTACGGCATAGTACCCCCTGCGATTTTCTGTCTGCTCTAATAAAGCAAGTCTTCACTCAAAGCTGGCGACCAAACGGGAACCGGATCAAAAAACATCACGTGTCAGATGCGGAGAGGTTTGCCTGTCACGCTCTGCGGACCAGGCTCAATGCTTAGTAAGCTCCCAAACGCGCGTCGATTATCTTCATAGACACCAGACCCGCATTTCGTTCTCCCCCCGGTTGGCCCAGGCGTAATAGGGGATCCAGCGCAGCCGCGCGGAGACCGGTTCTTCTCCGCCGCCGCTTCGGTAGAGGGGGCCCTCCTCGTCCTGGGGGAGCCGGTATCCCGCGGTGGTCACCGCCACGATTCTTTCCCCGCAAAGCTCCGCCGTCTCTTCATCCACCGGGCCGGAGGGGTCCACCCGCAGCAGGTGGAGATCCGGGCCGTTGTCCCGCTCCTCCAGGCAGTAGACGATGGGGCCCCGCGTGACCGCCAGCTGGCCGGCGGCCTCCCTCACCCGGCGGCTGGCCCGGAGGAAGCGCACCGGCATGGTGAAGGCAAAGGGGATATCCCTGTCCTCCATAACTTCCAGGAGCAGATAACCCTCCTCTGCCGGGCGGCCCTGGGCGGTCCAGGCCTCCAGACTGTCATAGGTCACGCCATCCAGAGAAAAGGAGCCCGCCCACTCAGGCAGCCGCATCGCCAGTTCCAGGCGCGCGCCGAACTCCAGGCCCCGCACCCGGAGGATGCCGGACCCGTCCCAGGGCATACCGCAGGAGAGCTCCAGCCGGGCGCCGCCGATCCCGGTCTGGAGGGCGGCGTCCATCAGCAGGTGGACGTACAGCCGGTCCCCCGTCCGGGTAAAGGCGTACTGCCCCACCGAGCTGACGAGCCGGGCCAGGTTGGGCGGGCAGCAGGCGCACCCAAACCATTTCTGTCGGACGGGCTGGATGTGTTCTTTCCGCCTGTCGCTTCTGCAGTCCGCGGGAACGCACTCCAGCGGATTCGTATAAAAGAAGGCCTGCCCGTCCAGGTCCATGCCGCTGAGCACGCCGTTGTAAAGAGCCCGCTCCATCACGTCGGCATAGGCGCTCCTGGGCCGGTATTGGAGCATCCTCCGGGCCCAGAATACCAGGCCGATGGCCGCGCAGGTCTCGGCATAGGCGGTATCCGCCGGCAGATCGTAGGCGTGACTGAACGCCTCCCCGTGGACGGTGCCGCCCACCCCGCCGGTGATGTACATCTTGCGGCACGTCACGTCAGACCAGAGCCGCTCGCACGCGCCGAACAGCGCTTCATCCCCGGTCAGGCGCGCTACATCGGCCATACCGGAATAGAGATACATAGCCCGCACCGCGTGGCCCACGGCTTCGCCCTGCTCCCGTACCGGCCGGTGGGCCTGCTGGTACTGATACCGCTCCGCGCCGGGGCTGCCGATCCCCTCCGGGTGCTCCCGGTCGTAATAATAGGGCCGCCGGCCCCGCTCGTCCACAAAGTATTTCGCCAGCTCCAGCCAGGCGGTCTCTCCGGTGACCTCATAGAGCCGGACCAGCGCCATCTCGGCGATCTCGTGGCCGGGATAGCCCCGGAGCTGTCCCGGCTCCGGCCCGATGCGCTTTGCGATACAGGCGGCGTACCGGCGGGCGGCGTTGAGCAGCCTGCCCTTGCCGGTGGCCTGCCAATAGGCCGCGGCGGCCTCCGCCAGGTGGCCGAAGCAGTACAGCTCATGATAGTCCCGGAGGTCAGTGAAAACACCCTCCGGGTTACGGATGGTGAAGTAGGTGTCCAGGTAGCCGTCCTCCCGCTGGGCCTGACAGATCAGCTCGATGGCGCCGTCCGCCCGCGCCTCCAGCTCCGGGTCCGGGCGCTGGGTCAGGGAGTAGGCCGCCGCCTCCAGCCACTTGTAGAGGTCGCTGTCCTGAAAGGCGAAGCCGTAGAAGGTGTCCTCCGGCGCCGCCGGGTCGGCGGGCAGGGGCTGAAACACGTTTTCGGGATCGGGATCGGGGGCCAGTTCGCCCCGGAGGACCTGCCCGGCGATGCGGAAATTGCGCATACACCAGCTGGGCTCCGCACCCTCCACCTGGTCGTTCAGCGCCCGCCACTGGTAGGGGATGACCTCCCGGCGGATCAGTTCCGCTTTGCTCCTCCAGAACCCGCCGGTGAGGAGACAGCTTCGGAGGGGAAACAACTCACTGTGTTCTCCGCTCATTGGACTGCCTCCGCCCCATCCCGGTAGGCAAGGGAGACCTGGATGTCCTGAGCGTAGTTGCCAAAGGTCTTGCCGAAGATGGTCAGGCCGCCCACATTCGCCGCCTTGGGGTCCACCGCGAAGCGGAGGCTGAACGTCTGCGCCCCGTCCAGCTTCAGGTCGGCGATGCGCACATCGGAGATAAGGAGCCCGTCCAGGAAGGTCCCCTGGTCGTTGATGGACAGCATTTTCAGCAGGCCGTACTGGTTCCAGTTGGGGAACCACCAGTGCGGCGTGAAAATGCCTCTCACGTCGCCGAAGTCCCCGGGGGACGTCCACGTTCCCACCAGGATGTCGTTGACGTAAAAGCTGATGTCGGAGGGCCACTGGCTGTTCACGCCGGGGGCCTCGGAGGACAGCTCCGCCGACACGGTGAGCTTGGTGATCTTTCCGTGGCGGGAGGCGAAATTGGGCACCTGATATTCCACATACCCCTGGGTGAACCACAGGATGTCCGCGTCGAAATGGTCGGGATGGGAGAAGTAGCGGTAGTCGTCCACCTCGCCGATGACCCGCTCCGCCGTGGCCAGTCCGCAGGTGGGGAGGACCTGGCAGCCGCTGTACCGGCCCACCTTCAGATCCACATAACAGCTGTTTTCCGCCACCGCGGGCGCGTTTTTGATGTCCACCAGCAGCCGGTCCAGGGCGACCTGGCAGATCTTCTGGTTGCCATGGCCGATGGAGTCGTTGGAGGTGACCACCACCCCGCACTCCTCCAGCTTTTTGATGTGGGTGGTCAGCGCGCCGTTGGTAATGTGCAGCTTGCCCGCCAGCTCGTTCATGTTCATGGGATGCTCTACCAGCAGCTGGACGATCTCCAGACGGACTTCGGAACCCAGCGCCTTGAACAGGCTCAACCCATCGGTCAATTTCTCAATGTGCAGCATCGAAAGTCCCTTCTTCCCGAAGTGTAGTGTGTCAAAAGGACGGCAGTCACATCTAAAATATTATAGCAAAAAACCAGATGACCGTCAACCGGCGGCCACCTGGTTCATTTTTGAGCGCGGTCAGTCCTTCGGGTGGATCCAGTCGGCGCCCAGCTCCTCCTCGTCCTCCTTGACCTCGTTGGGCAGGTAGGCGCGGAACACCTGGATGTAGATATGAGAGGTGACCCAGGCCAGCAGCCCCGCCCCGCATATGATCATCAGCCCGGAGAAGGGCGGGAAGATGGCCAGCAGCAGCCAGACCAGGGCCCACAGCACCGTGAGCAGCAGGGTCATAGGCAGATGCCGGACGCTGATGAGCAGGGCGTTTTTGAACACCACCGGCACCGGGGCGGTGAACTTGGCCTGGAGGGGGAACAGATAGAGGAAGGTCATCCAGCAGGGAATCAGGACGAGGGCGCAGCCCACCAGCATCACCTTGGTGGCCAGGGTGTTCCAGGTCATGCAGAAGTTCAGATCCAGCCACACCACCACGCCAAATGCCGCTACGATGAGCCACATGATAGTGGACTGCTTGAAGTTCTCCTTGAATGCCTTCCAGAAGTTCCCCGGTATCGTCCCCTGATCCACGCGGATGCGCTTCATCATGGCGTAGTACAGCGCCGTTGTGGACGCGCCGATGGTGACCAGCGGCAGGGAAAAGATCACCCACAGGAAATGCAGGATCATGATATCCGCGATCATATTCAACGCCCGCCAGAACGGACCCTGCATAGAGAACACCGTAGACCCCTCCCATCGCCGCGCGCGGCAATTTTACCATCATATTCTATATTTATATTATATTGTGCCCTTTGGTTTTTGTCGACAGTGATTAGTGACAAATTTTATAGGGATGATTATAGTATTTTAACAAAATCTAAAATTGGTCTTGCAACTTCCAGGCCGGCAGGCTATAATGCAGACGGTAAAATTCCGATGGGAGGAATCCACATGAACAGCGACTCTGTCCGCTTGACCGCGTACAATAAACCGTTCATTTTTCAGCGGGCAGACCCATATATCCTGCGGAGCGGGGACGGCAGCTACTACTTCACCGCCTCGGTGCCGGAATACGACCGGATCGTCCTCCGCCACGCCGGCACGCTGGCCGGCCTGCGGACCGCGGAGGAGAAGACCGTCTGGGTCAAGCACGACTCCGGGCCCCAGAGCATCCACATCTGGGCGCCGGAGCTCCATCAGATCGACGGGACCTGGTACATCTATTACGCCGGGGGAGACAAGGACGACGTGTGGGAGATCCGCCCCTATGTGCTCCGCTGCCTGGGGGACCCCATGACCGGCGAGTGGGTGGAGATGGGCCCCATGCTCCCCGCGGACGACGACCCCTTCTCCTTCCGGGCCTTTTCCCTGGACGCCACCGTCTTTGAGAGCGGGGGAGAGCGGTATTACATCTGGGCCGAGAAGGTGGGCGTGGGCAAGCAGATCTCCAACCTCTACATCGCCAGGCTGGCCGCCCCCAACAAGCTGGCCACCGTCCAGGTGCTGCTGACCACCCCCGACTACGATTGGGAGCGGGGGGACTTCTGGGTCAACGAGGGCCCCGCCGTTCTGAAACACGACGGGAAGATCTTCCTCACCTTCTCCGCCAACACCACCGGGGAGCTCTACTGCATGGGGATGCTCTGGGCCCGGGAGGACGCCGACCTGCTGGACCCGGCCAGCTGGACCAAGCTGCGCCTGCCGGTGATGAAGAGCGACGACGAGAAGGAGATCCACGGCCCCGGCCACAACTGCTTCGTCAAGGCGGACGACGGCGTCACCGACCTGTGCGTCTATCACGCCCGGCAGTACGACGAGATGGAGGGCAATCCCCTCTATGACCCCAACCGGCACGTCTACATCTCCCCGGTCACCTACGACGAAAACGGGTTCCCCGTGTTCCGGCACGTGCCCCAGCCCTGGTGAAACAGCCCTGAAAAGCCCGCCGCGCGATGAGCGCGGCGGGCTTTTGATATTTCTGTCAAGTATTTTATCCGTTAGTGGGACATGAACAAAATGGCCGAACCGTTCTTGTGAAAAACGATGAACTTTTGGCATTTACAGCAAGAAGATATTGCATAACTTTATAAAACGTGGTAGTATTTAGGCGCTGAGGTTTTATTAAAAACCAAAGTATTTTATCCATATCTAAATGAAACGGAGGAACAAAAATGAGCAAGTATCTCAAGCGGATTGCCTGCATCGTGCTGGCGGTGCTGCTGGTGGCCGGCTGCCTGTCCGGCTGCGGCGGCAAGAAGAATACCCTGAAAGTCTTCCTGTACATGAACGATCATGAGAAAGAGGTCTACGGCGCCATGATCGAGAAGTTCAAGGAAGCGCACAAGGACGAGATCGACGACATCGAGTTCCAGATCACCACCCAGAGCGAGTATAACACCACTCTGACCGGTATGATGACCGCCAAGGACCTGCCCGACGTGTTCTATGTGGGCCCCGCGGCCGTCAAGAGCTACGTGGACAACGGCTATGTGGCCGACCTGACCCCGCTGCTGCAGGAGGCCGGCATCTCCACCGACGACCTGCCCCAGAACACCCTGAACTTCTACCGCTATGACGGCACCAGCATCGGCTCCGGTGAGCTGTACGCCCTGCCCAAGGACGCCTCCACCTTCGCCTATGCCTACAACAAGGACGTGTTCGATGCGGCCGGCGTGCCCTATCCCGACCCCAACAAGCCCTACACCTACGATGAGTTCGTGGCGGTCTGCCAGCAGCTGACCAAGGACACCGACAACGACGGCGAGATCGACCAGTGGGGCTGCAGCTTCGCCGACCTGTACATGTTCCAGCAGTACGTGTACTCCAACGGCGCCGGCTTCCTGGATGAGACCAACCACACCGTCACCATCGACACCCCCGAGTTCAAGGAGGCTCTCCAGAAGTACTTCGACCTGACCTTCAAGTACGGCGTGACCCCCACCTATGAGCAGGACGTGGCCCTTGGCCCGTATCAGCGCTGGATCGCCGGCCAGACCGGCTTCTACGCCGCCGGCACCTGGGACGTGGCCTCCTTCATGGACCCCGCTACCTTCCCCTATAACTGGGATCTGTGCTACTATCCCACCCTGTCCACCGGCGTGTCCTACACCTGGAACGGCACCGTTGGCTTCTGCATCAGCGCCACCAGCGAGAAGAAGGACATCGCCCTTGAGCTCATCAACTACCTGTCCACCGACCCCGAGGGCCAGAAGCAGCTGTCCGGCATGGACGGCAGCGCCAGCGTCCAGGTGCCCAACCTGCAGAGCCTGCAGGACGACTTCAAGGCCGCCGTGGCCGACGGCACCGTGACCTATCCCTCCAACGTGGACGTCATCTTCAACTACATCAACGGCTCCGACGTGGCCATCGGCCGGATGCAGGAGTCTGACTACACCCCCAACAGCGAATGGATCACCCTGTTCTGGGAGGGCATGACCAACTACCGGGCCGGCAACTACGCCTCCATCGACGACTTCGTCAACGACATGAAGCCCAAGATGCAGGAGTCCCTGGACAAGGCCTGGGCGACTGTTGAGAATGCGGGCTAAACAGCACTAGTGCTGTTATTTGATGACGGCTCCGCCGTCATCAAATGAATCTGTTTCCAAACCGCGACAAAGGCGGGCCGGACCCGCGGGGCCCGGCCCGCCCGTCGTTTATCAAGGGGGAGATAAAAGACTATGGCAGCATCTACAGCGACAAAGAAACCGGCCAAAAGCAAAGAGCGCGTGAAGCTCAGCGGGATGGCGCTCCATGAGCAGCGCTGGGGCCGCCTGTTCGTGGCCTCGCCGTTCATCGGCTTCTGCCTGTTCAGCGCGTTCCCCATCGTGTTCGCCTTTGTGGCCTCCCTGTCCAACTGGACGGGCACCAACAGCATCTTCCAGAACTTCATCGGCCTGAAGAACTACACCGACCTGTTCACCGATATGCGGTTCTGGAAGACCATGGGCACCACCGTCATCTACATGATCGGCATCCCCGTCGGCATGATCCTGGGCCTGCTGATCGCCGTGGCCATGAACCGCAAGATCCCCGGCGTGAAGATCCTCCGCACCATGTACTATGTCCCGGTCATCTCCTCTCTGGTGGCCGTGGCCATCCTGTGGGCCTGGGTCTTCAACTACGATTACGGCCTGTTCAACACCATCATTAAGGCCATCACCGGCGCCAAAGGCCCCAACTGGCTGGGCGACGAGATGTGGGTCAAGGTGGCCATGATCATCTTCATGGTGTGGAAGGGCCTTGGCACCTCCATCATCCTGTACCTGTCCGGCCTGCAGAACATCCCCAGGGACTACTATGAGGCCGCCACCATCGACGGGGCCACCGGCATCCAGGCCTTCCGCCACATCACCATCCCTCTGGTGTCCCCCGTGACCTTCTATCTGCTGATCACCGGCATCATCGGCGGCTTCCAGGTGTTCGTCGAGGTCACGGTCATGGTGGCCAACGGCGGCACCAACTACTCGGCGGCCACCGTGGTCTATTATCTGTGGGACAAGGCGTTCAAGAGCCAGCAGATGGGCTACGGCTCCGCCATGGCCTTCGTCCTGGCCATCATCATCTTTATTGTGACCGCCATCAACTTCTACGGTCAGAATAAATGGGTCAAGACCATCGATTAAAGGAGGGGAATGGATATGGCTAAAACAATCGGTTCCAGCGGCGGTGTCCGCTCCAAGGGAAGCTATATTCTGGACAAGGTCCTCCTGGTGGTGCTCTCCCTGGGTGCCATCGTCATGGTCTTCCCGCTGTTCTACATGATCATGTGCTCGTTTATGACCAAGAACCAGATCCTCTCCGCCAACTTCTCGGTCATCCCCAACCCGTGGGTCTTCGGTATGTACTCCGAGGTGCTCCACAAGGGCTTGTTCCTCTCCGGTATCCGCAACAGCCTGACGGTGGCCATCCCCGTGCTGGTGGTGGGCGGCTTCACGTCCTCCCTGGCGGCCTTCTCCTTCGCCAAGCTGCGCTTCCGCGGCCGTGAGCAGATGTTCCTGGCCCTGCTGGCCACCATGATGATCCCCTTCGCGGTGGTCATGATCCCCCAGTACGTCATGTTCACCAAGGTGGGCTGGACCAACAGCCTGCTGCCGCTGATCATCCCGGGCCTGTTCGGCAACGTGAGCATCATCTTCTTCCTGCGGCAGAACCTGACCAGCATCCCCAACGACATGGTGGACGCGGCCAAGATCGACGGGTGCTCCTATTTCCAGATCTACTACAAGGTGTTCCTGCCCATGATGAAGGGCGCCCTAATGACCCAGATCATCCTGTGGTTCATGGGCATCTGGAACGACTACCTGGCCCCCACCATCTTCGTGCAGAACGAGAAGTGGTACACCCTGCAGGTGGTCATCCGCTCCTTCAACGACCAGTACGCCGTGAACAGCAACTACCCGCTGATCATGGCGGCCAGCGTCATCTCCATGCTGCCCACCCTGCTGCTGTTCTTCTTCTTCCAGCGGTACATCATCGAGTCCATGGCGCTCTCCGGCGTAAAGGGCTGATATGGACCTGAGCGGCGTACTGCGCCTGAATGAGCCGGACGTGGAGGGCAATCCCCCCTACGGCTCCCACGATCCCTCCATGATGTGGGATCCCAGAAGCGGGAAGTATTACTCCTACTGCACGGACTTTGGCGGCCCGGGGAGTCATGGCCGCAAGATCGGCATCCCCGTCCGGGTCTCCGGGGACCTGGTCCACTTCACCTATCACGGCCCCGTTCTCTCTCCCGCCTCCGTCCGGCAGGCGAGGGACAACGGGGAGTATCCCCCCACCAGGGCCTTCTGGGCCCCCTATGTGGAGTACAGCGGGGAGGAGTACCGCATGTACTACTCCGCCACCCGCGACTTTGGCAGTTCTGAGTCCCGCATCTGGCTGGCGGCGGCTAAGGACCCCCTGGGGCCCTTTGAGAACCGGGGCGTAGTGGTGGACAGCTGGGGCACCATGTATGCCGATACGCTGCTTCACTACATGAAACTTGCGGAGGAGCACCTGAAAC
>CANQKJ010000015.1 GCA_947624465.1 uncultured Oscillospiraceae bacterium | reverse complement strand
GCTCGATGGTCCGGGAGGCCATGACCCCGGGCACGCCGCAGCCGGTGGCCACCAGCATGGGGATGAAGGACTTGCCGGACAGGCCGAAGCGCCGGAAGATCCGGTCCATGATGAAGGCGATGCGGGCCATATACCCCACGTCCTCCAAGATGGACAGCAGCAGGAACAGCACCAGCATCTGGGGCACGAAGCCCAGCACGGCCCCCACGCCGCCCACGATGCCGTCCAGCACCAGGCCCTTGACCACGTCATTGCAGTGGATGGCGTCCAGGCCGCTCTCCAGCAGCGCCGGGATGCCGGGGACCCACACGCCGTAGTCGTGAGGGTCGGGCTCCGCCACCTCCAGGGCGGCGGCGTAGGTCTCGGCGTTGACCTCCAGCACGTCGGTCTCGCCGGTCTCGTCGTCCCAGAGATAGGCCTCGCTCTCGCCGTTTTCATAGGCCTCGATGATGAGGGAGGCCTCCTCGAAAGCGCCGGAGTCCTCGTCCCACGCCTCCGTGTCGGCGGTGAAGGGGACGAACCAGCCGTCGCCGAACAGGCCGTCGTTGGCCCAGTCGGTGCCCATGGTGCCGATGCCGATGCCGCCGTCCCCGATGCCGGGGCCCATGGCGATGGCGTAGATCAGCAGCATGACCACCGCGAAGATGGGCAGGGCCAGGATGCGGTTGGTGACCACCCGGTCGATCCGGTCGGAGACGGTCAGGTCCCCCTTGACGGCCTTTTTCACCACCGCCTTGGACACCACGCCGGAGATGTAGGCGTACCGCTGGTTGGTGATGATGGACTCGGCGTCGTCGTCCAGCTCGGTCTCGCAGTCGGCGATGTGCTGTTCCAGGTGCTCCTTCAAAGCGGCGTCCAGGCTCAGCTCCTCCATCACCTTCTCGTCCCGCTCGAAGATCTTGATGGCGTACCAGCGGAGATACCCCTCCGGCACCTTGCCCTCGATGGACTCCTCGATGTGGGCCAGGGCGTGCTCCACGCTGCCGGTGAACACATGGGGATGCTCCCCGGCCCTCCCGGCCCGGGCCAGCTCCACGGCCTTTTCCGCCGCCTCCTGGCCGCCCTCCCCTTTCAGGGCGGACATCTCCACCACGTCGCAGCCCAGGGCCGCGCCCAGCTTGTGGAGGTCGATGCGGTCCCCGTTCTTGCGGACCAGGTCGATCATGTTCACCGCCACCACCACCGGCAGCCCCAGCTCGATGAGCTGGGTGGTGAGATACAGGTTCCGCTCGATGTTGGTGCCGTCCACGATGTTCAGGATGGCGTCGGGCCGCTCCCCCACCAGGTAGTTCCGGGCCACCACCTCCTCCAGGGTGTAGGGGGACAGGGAATAGATGCCGGGCAGGTCCTGGATGACCACGTCCTTATGCCCCTTGAGGCGGCCCTCCTTCTTCTCCACGGTGACGCCGGGCCAGTTGCCCACGTACTGGCTGGATCCGGTGAGGGCGTTGAACAGGGTGGTCTTGCCGCAGTTGGGGTTGCCCGCCAGGGCGATCTTGATGTCCATATGTACTCGCTCCCTTCTCGGTTAGTAATCGCTAACCATCGGTGTCAAAAATAGGCGGCGCTTTCGCCGCTCGGGTCTCACTGTACCTCGATCATCTCCGCGTCAGCCTTGCGGACGGACAGCTCGTAGCCCCGCACGTTCAGCTCCATGGGGTCCCCCAAGGGGGCCACCTTGCGGACGAAGATCTCCACGCCCTTGGTGATGCCCATGTCCATGATGCGGCGCTTCACCGCGCCCTCCCCGTGGAGCCTGACCACCGTGGCGGTCTCCCCCACCTTCACGTCTTTCAGCGTTTTCATACGGTCTCTCCTCTCTTGTCAGATCATGATGCGGTTGGCCATGCCCCTGTCCAGGGCCACCCGGCTGTCCTTCACCTGGACGATGAGGTTTCCCCCCAGCTGGCTCACCACCGTCACCGGAGCGCCCACCACGAAGCCCAGCTCCGCCAGGTGCTGGCGCACCTCGTCCTTTCCGGTGATCTTTAAAATGGCGGCGCTCTCCCGCGCCTGCGCCATCGTCAGCGGCATCATATGCCTGTCCCCCTCCCGGTATTCCTGTTTCGCGAAAGTTAGTGTGCGCTAACCCTCAGCGTCTGTAGTTTACCACTGCTAACTTGTCCTGTCAATCCCTCTTTTCGGAAAAAAGCCACGAAGTTAGCCATGACAAATTTGGAGGTTTTGACGGGGACGCGAAAGGGCCGCCGGCTATCCGGCGGCCCTCCCTGATGATCCGTATGTCGTCAGCCCTCACCACTTGGCCCGGAAGCCGTAATTCGTGGCCAGATTGTGCAGCGCCCAGCAGTTGAAGTCCATCCGCGGCCCCATGTCGAGCCACCAGTAGAACTCCTCGTCCGCCCCGGTCTCCTTCTGCGTGGCGCCGGGGGTGTAGAGCATGAACTTCGCGCCCGGCTCCGGCGGGGCGTCCGCCCCCGCGGCGGACAGTCCGTAGGGGGCGCTGGAGATGTACTGTGTCCCGTCCACGATCCACTCCTCCCCGATGGGATGGCCGGTGTCCAGGGTCAGCTCCGCCAGGGTCATGGACCAGGCGTGGTCGTTGACCTGCTCCACGTCCCCGAACCGGCCGTGGAAGGCGCAGATATATCGGGTGGTGTGATAGCCCTCCTCGGGGACCCCCATATCGGTGTCGGTGAACTCCCCGGTAAAGGTGCCGTCCCCGTTCAGGGTGAGGTCGGTCCGCCAGGCCCCCGCGCCGCCGCAGAACCTAAAATTGAGGGAGCCGGCAAAGGGCATGATCTGGGCGGCGGGGTCGGGCGGCACAGGCAGGGTGCAGAGGGGATCTCCCGCCTCCTCCCAGGCCCGCAGATTGTCCTCCATTGATTTGCTTCCGTCGTAGGCGAACCCCGCCGGGGCGTACTGGTCCCAGGGGTATGTCAGCCACCGGCCCGTTTGCTCGTGCAGGTCCTCCAGCTCGGAATTGGTGTTCAGCAGCGGCTGGGCGTCCTCCAGCAGGGGGGACAGCTCCTCCAGGAATCTGGCCGCGGCGTCCGCATCCATGTGCTGATACCAGGCCTGGGTAAAATTCGTGTCGAACTCCATCGCGCCGGTCTGCCTGACCGTCACCTCCCCGGTGACGGCGCCATCCTTCACCTGCTGCCAGCCGTCGGTGAGGCAGAACAGAGAATAGCTGTGATTCGCGCTCCCGGTGGTCATATTGGGGTTATAGCGCAGCAGCCAGTCATGGTCTTCAAACCGCCACAGAAACAGCGTGTTCCAGCCCCCGTGAGCGTAAAACCCGTCCTCGCTCCAGACGCAGCAGCCGTTTTCCATCACCCGCAGCCGCTTGCCGCCGTCGATCTCCACCACCTCCAGCGTCTCGGGGACGCCGTTGCGGTTCAGGTCGGTCCGCAGGGCGGTGAGGCCGTCGCCCGCCCCGCCCAGCAGGGCGTCCAGGTTCTCCTGGGTGAAATCGTACCACACCGCGTCGGGCTGGGCCTCCCACGCGGCATAGGCCGCTTCGTACTCCGCCTTGGTGACCGTCTCGCCGTTCACCGTGTAGACCTTATCGGTGGCCCCGCCGCCCTCCAGCGGCTTTTCATACAGCACATTTTCGACGCCATACCCGCCGCCCCTCAACGGGAAGCAGATCCTGCCCACCCCTCTCCAGCCGGCGCCGTCGAAGTTGGAGGCGGTGCCGTCGATTCTCAGGTCAATGGGGTCGAACTGACGGCCATAGTAGCAGCCGCCCCGGACCTCTCCGTCCTCACAGCAGAGGACGATGGTCCACCACCCACCGGCGTCGACCCAAAGCACCGCTTCCTCCTCCCCGTCGCCGTTCAGATCCAGAACGGTGAACTTCTCGGGGCGCACCTTGTCGTTGTCGTTGACAGTTATCGGACGCAGGTCATCCACGCTGGCGGTCACGACCGTATTCGGATAGACGAATTTGATGTCCTCTTTCCGGCTGAGCGCCTGGTAGAGGGCCTGGCGGGCGGTGAGGGGCTGGGCAGTGGATTCCTCGCCGGGGTCGGCGGGCTCCGGGCTGGCGCTCACCATGGGGTCAGGGCTCTCCCCCGGTTCCTCCGCAGGCGCGGCGGCGGAGCTGAACGCGCAGGCGGTGACGGCGGCGGCCAGCGCCACGGCCAGCGCCGCCGCCCACACCGCCCGCTTCTGGGCGTGGGCGATGCGCCGCACCCGCTCCCACAGGGCCTTTTTGCCGCCGCTCATGGTGGTGGCGGCGTTCATCAGGCTCACCGGGGAGGGCTGGGCGGTGATGAGGGTCAGCAGGGTCCAGCCGTAGGCCTTGCGCTCGCCGTCCCCCAGGGGCCGGATGGCCCCCTCGTCGCAGGCCAGCTCGCCGTCCCGCCGGCTGAGGGAGGCCGCCAGCCACACCAGCGGATTCCACCAGTGGACGGCCAGCGCAAGGCACCGCAGCAGGCTCCACACCTGGTCCCCGTGGCGGGCGTGGGTGGTCTCATGGGCCAGCACGTGGCGGAGCATGGCGGGATTGGCCGCCGTCTCGGGGGTCACATACACGGCGGGGCGGACGACGCCGAACAGGCAGGGGGACTCCAGCCCCTCCACCGCGTAGACGGGCAGTTTACAATCGGTCTGGACGGGCCTCCGGCGGCGGCGCAGATCCACGGCGAAGCGGATATTGCAGACCGCCAGGGCCAGCCCCATGGCGACGCCTCCGGCCAGCCACAGCCAGCCCAGAGCGCCCTGCCAGTCAAAGGGCCTCGGGGCGGGGGCCGTGGGGGTTGGGGCCGCAGGGGTGGCGGGGGTGTCGTGGACGGCCGGGGGCGTGTCCTCCTGGACCGCGCCGGGGATCTGGGTGGCCGGGGTGAGGACCACCGCGCCGGGGTCCCCGTTCCCCGCCGGGGGATACGCCGGCGCGGGGACGGCGGTCTGGGCCGCGAGGGGCTCCAGCGCATCCCGGACGGGTCCGGGCACGGGGACGGAGAACAACTGCACGGGGATCAGCAGCCGCAGCAGCACCACCGCCCACAGGGCGTAGCGCAGGCCCGCGCCCATGCGCTTCCCCAGCAGGGTCCGCACCAGGATCACCGCCAGGATCAAAACGCTGGACGTCACGGCCCACTGGATCAGCATGGTCATTTCCCGCTCCCCCTCTCCGCCTCGTCCAAAATGGCCTTCAATTCGGCGATCTCCTCTTTCGTCAGCTCCTGCCGGCGGGCCATGGCGCTCATCATCAGCCCCACGCTGCCCTGGTACACCCGGTCCAGGAAGCTCCGGGTCTGGTCCGCCGCGGCCCCCTCCCGCTCCACCGCGGGGGAGTAGGACTTGCCCCTGCCCGTCTGCTCGCAGTGGACCAGGCCCTTGTCCTCCATCCGCCGCAGGGTGGTGATGGTGGTGCTTTTGGCCCAGCCCACGCTCTCGCTGAGGGCGGCCACCAGCTGCATCACCGTCTGGGGGTGCCTCTCCCAGAGGCAGTTCAGTACGTTCCATTCGCTCACGGTCAGATGGGTCTGTTCCATAGGTCATCTCTCCTTGGTCTACGTTGTAAACCCATCATAACAGATGAGGTCTACATTGTCAACCTCTTTTTTGAGGAATTTTCCGCCGGGACAAAAGAGCGCCCGCCGGGAGTCCCGGCGGGCGCTTGCGCCGCGCGGCGCGGCGGTCACCTCAGGATCAGGGGGGCACGGACGGACAGGAGCTCCGCGGAGACGGCCGCGGGCTCCGGCTCCGCGCCGGACGCGGAGGCGCCGCCGGCGAGGATGACCTCGCAGAGGTTATACAGCACCTGGGCAAGCTCGGCCCGGTTGAGCGTCTTTTGGGGGAACAGCATCCCGCTGTCGTCGCCCGCAAAGATGCCGTTGGCCGCGCACCACTCCATGGCCTCCTCCGCCCAGGGGGAGACCTGTTCGGCGTCGATAAAGCTGAGGGCGGCGGGCTCCTGTCCGTTGGCCTCAAGATGGTACACGTTGTAAACGATCACCGCCATCTCCTCACGGGTGATGGTCCTGTCCGGGCGGAAGGTGCCGTCGCCGTAGCCGGAGACCACGCCGTTCTCCGCGGCCCAGTTCACGGCCTCCTCATACCAGGCGCCCGCCCGCAGATCGGTGAAGGCGGAGCCGCCGGCCTCCTGCTCGCCCGCCAGCCGCCACATGATGGCGGCGGCCATGGCGCGGGTGGCGTCGCCATAGGGATCGTACTCGGTCTCGCTGACGCCGGTGACCAGACCATATTGATAGGCGAACCAGACGGGTTCGGAGAACCAGTCCGTGTGGTCCACGTCCTCGAAAAGGGAGTCCCACTGCAGGATGGTCAGCCGGTCCTCCACATCCAAAGCCTCTTTCAACTCGCCGGCCAGCTCCTCCACATAGGCGGGGGACAGCGGATCGTCCATGCCGGCGGTCTCGAACTGCTCCAGGAACGGGGAGTAGACAGACTGGGAAACGAACTTGAGATAGTGGTCGACGGCGGCGTCATAGCCCTCCTCCTGGGCCTCGAGCCAGAAGGTGAACGCCCCGGCGGCGGAGGTGGCGTAGCTGATGTAGTACATGGGGCTGGTGGTCAGATGGTGGGTCTCAATCCAGCCGTACATCTCGGTGCGGGGGTCGTCCTCCGGGACGACGCCATACTCCCCGGCCAGCTCACGGTACTTCTCGTTGATCTGCTGGAGGGTCACGCCGGGCGTGCCGGCGGCGTACAGCTCCAGTTCGCCCATCATGGCGCCGGTGACGACGGCGCTGTAGAGCATATTGTACATGAGGTAATCCTGCGCCACCTCGGCGGCGTCACCCAGGATATCCGCATAGTACCGGGTAAAGAGAAGCTCCAGGGCCTGGGAATGGACCTCGGCCACATCGATGGCGGAGCTGCCGTCGTTCCAGCCGGAGGGATGCCAATAGTAGTTATCGTAGTGGCCGAACTCATGGATGATGGTGGAGAAGTCCGCCGGATCGCCGTAGGGCATATTGAAGAAGAAGGGCGCGCCATAGCCGGAAATGCGGGTGGTGAAGCCGGAATCCTCCTTGGTATCGCGGTAGGTGATGTCATACAAATCGTGGTCGATCATGTAATCCCAGGCCTCCAGCAGCTCGCTGGACATCTCGCCGATGTGGGGGCGGATGGCGGCGAGCATCTCGTCAGAGGTGTAATCGGTAGTCAAATACGTATAATAGGTCTCCTCGTCCATCGCGTCAAGGCCGTACTGCAACAGGGCGTAGACCTCGTCGCTGAAGGGGACGATATACTCCTTCACCGCGTCGGCAAAGGCGTAGACGTCCTCGGCGGTGTAGTCCCGGCCGTACTCCTCCACATAGGAGAATTCGGCGTAGTTGTCATAGCCGTAGGTGGCGGCGATCTGGGTGTTCAGATCCAGCGCGTGCATGAACACCGCGCCCATGGCGGCGTTGCGGTCCTTGGCGATGGCCCGGGAGATCTCCGTATAGGCCGCTTCGGGAAGCACCCCGGCAAGGTAGGCGTCCTCGGCCTCGGCATCGGTCCACGCCACGCCCCCGTAGGTATACGTATAATCGGCGTAATACGCCTCCCAATACGCGTCCTCGATCGTATCCAGTTCGCCGGCCAGCTCCTTCTGCTCGTCGGTCTGGCCGCCGTAGCCCATATAATAGCTGATATCGTCCTCGCTGAGCTGGTCGCGGAGGAACTTGCCGCAGGACGACTGAAGCACATCCTGGATCAGGTAGATGAAGGGATCAACGATATCCCGGTAGAGAGCGGCGGACTCATAGTAGAGCGCCAGGGACTCGTCGTCGTTCACATCCACGGACATACGGATGTTGAGCAGGGTGAGATCGGTGTTGACGGTCTGGAACAGATCGGTGACGGTGTTGAACGCCGCCTCTACCCCGGCCTCGTCGGGGGCTTCCGCCGCCAGAAGGGCCTTTACCGCCGCGACGGCTTCGTCGAATTCCTCCCAGGTAACCGGCACATAGTCCATGTCGCCGAAATCGACATCGGCGTGGTACTGGTCCGTAAGGAAGTCGGTCTCCCGGACCGCTCCCGCCGCGAAAGCGGTGGGCAGGCAGGCCGCGGCCATACACGCGCACAGCAGGACTGCCAGCAGGCGTTTTTTCACAAGTATTTCCTCCCTAAGACAATCTTTTGGGGCGCTGATGTTTTAAGTATACCACCCATTGTGCCAATTTGCAATTGGGATTTGAAAGACCGCGGCCGGTATATTTTGCGCCCCGGGCGGTCCGTCTGAAAAAATTTCCCCCGGATGATAGACGGACACGCCAATAAGTGCTATAATGGAATATCATCGTGTAAAGGAGCTTCCCTATGAAAGTACTGATGCTCAACGGCAGTCCCCATCCCAACGGCAATACCGCCCTGGCGCTGGCCGAGATGGAGAAAGTCTTTGTGGAAAACGGCGTGGAGGCAGAGACCGTCCTGGTGGGCAATCAGGCCATTCGGGGCTGTATCGCCTGCGGCCGCTGCTTCGATCACGACGGCTGCGTGTTCGACGACGCGGTCAACCAGATCGCCCCCAAGTTCGCCGCGGCGGACGGCCTGGTGGTGGCCAGCCCGGTATACTACGCCTCCGCCAACGGCACCCTGGTGTCCCTGCTGGACCGGCTGTTTTACAGCTGCCACTGCGACAAGCGCATGAAGGTGGGCGCCGCCGTGGCGGTGGCCCGCCGTGGCGGACTGTCCGCCACCTTTGACGAGCTGAACAAATACTTCACCATCAACAATATGCCGGTGGCCTCCAGCCAGTACTGGAACTCGGTCCACGGCCGCGGCCCCGGCGAGGCCGCCCAGGACGCGGAGGGCCTCCAGACCGTACGGGTGCTGGCCCGGAACATGACCTTCCTGATGAAGAGCATCGCCCTGGGCAGGGAGAAGTTCGGCCTGCCGGAGCAGGAGGAGCATATCTTCACCCACTTCATCCGCTGAAAAGCGGGCATCCAGATATAGAGACGGAGGACAGCCCGTACGCGGGCGCATCATCATGCCAAGAGTTCTGCTTTTTTCGCTGTTCGGGTATCTGTGCGGCAGCATCCTGTTTGCCCGCCTGTTCAGCAAACTGTTCCACAAGGACATACTGACCCCCAGCCCGGATCAAAACCCCGGCGTCGCCAACGCTTTCATGTACGGCGGCTTCCGGTGCGGCTTCTGCACCCTGCTGGGCGACGTACTCAAGGGCTTTCTGCCCGTCTTTCTGCTCACCCTCGGCACCCCCGTCCAGTCCCTGGACTGGCGGTACGCCCTGGCCCTGGCCGCCCCGGTGCTGGGCCACGCCTTCCCGGTGTTCAACCGCTTTCGGGGCGGCAAGGGCATCGCGGCCACCTTCGGCTGCCTGCTGGGGCTGTTCCCCTGTTCCCCCCTGCCCTTCGCCCTCTTCGCCGCGGCGTTCATCTTCTTCTCGGTAGTCCTGAAGATCTCCCCCCATTTCTACCGGACCATCTTCGCCTATCTGGCCACGGCCATCCTCCTGCCGGTCCTGGGCGCCCCCGGCGCGGTGTGCGGAGCCTTCCTCGTCATGGCCGCCACAGTGTGCGTCCGCCTGCACCTGAGCCGTGAGGAGCGGGAAAGGATGACGGTGAAGCTGGCATGGATGCGCTGATCTTATCCTGCGGCACGGGGGGCGGACACAACGCCGCCGCCGCGGCCATTCAGCAGGAGCTGACCGCCCGTGGCCACTCCACGGAGCTGCTGAACCCCTACACCCTGCGGGGGGAGCGGCTGGAGTCGGTGGTCAACGCCGCCTATGTGAAGCTGGTCCAGCGGGCCCCTCATGTGTTCGGCATGGCCTACACCATCGGCAACGCCTACCGCCTGGTCCCCTTCCGCTCCCCGGTCTATTACGCCAATAACGGCCGGATGGCCGTCTGTCTGGGCCGCTACCTCATGGAGCACCATTTTGACGTCATCATCGCCACCCACCTCTTCCCGGCGGAGATACTGACCGGTCTCCGGCGCAGGGGCTTTCCCCTCCCAAGGGTCTACTTTGTGGCCACCGACTACACCTGCATCCCCTTCACCGAGGAGACCGAGTGCGACCGGTACATCATCCCCTCGGAGAAGCTCATCCCGGAGTTCTGCCGCCGGGGCATCCCCAGGGAGCGGCTGTGCCCCCTGGGCATCCCGGTACGGGCCCAGTTCTACCAGCACAGCGACCGCGCGGAGCTTCGCGCCCGCCTGGGGCTGGACCAGGACCGGCGGTATATCCTGCTGGCGGGGGGCAGCATCGGCGCGGGCAAGATCGGCCAGGCCGTCTCCGCCCTGCTGGCCCACTATGACCGGGCCTCGGTGGAACTCATCGTCGTCTGCGGCAGCAACCAGCGGCTCTACAAGAGCCTGAGCCGGCGGTACGGCGCCCGCTGCACCGTCATCGGCAGCACCCCGGACATGGCCGCCTATATGCGGGCCTGCGACCTGTTCATCTCCAAGCCGGGGGGCCTCTCCTCCACCGAGGCGGCCGTCTCCGGGGCCTCCCTCATCCACATCACCCCCATCCCCGGCTGCGAGACCCACAATATGCGCTTCTTCCAGCACTACGGCCTGGGGGTGGCGGTGCCCTTCCTCCACCCCAGGCTGCTGAAGGTCTGCGACCGGCTTCTGGAGCGGGAACAGGCCCTGGACCGGGACAGCGGTCGGGACGGCGTGATCCCCGACAACGCCGCCGCCGCCATCTGCGACCTGATGGAGCGGGACGCCACCGGGAGCGGCGAGGAGGCCGCCCGGGCGTAAAGAGAGACAGAGAGACCCCGCCCCGGCGCGCCGGGGCGGGGTCTTTTCCTGTCCCCGCAAGATTCACAAACAGGTCATCAAATGGACTTGATTTGGTCACAGACCGCAAAATATACTGCGAACATCTGAAATGAGGTGTTCTGTATGAAAAAAACGCTCGCTCTGCTCCTCTCCGCCGCCCTGGCGCTGTCCCTGGCGGCCTGCGGGAACGGAGCGCAGACGCCCTCCTCCCCCGCCGGAACGGACAGCCCCGCCCCCTCCTCCGCCCCGGCGGACATCCCCCAGGGCTCAAAGGTGGTCCTGTCGGACGGCGGCGTCACCGTGGACGGCCAGCCCGCCGGCGAGGACAGCGAAGCGGCGGTCTATACCGCCCACGACATCGTCTACTATGAGGCGGGCCACGACTTCACCTACGGCGAGGGCGCCGAGGCCGACGAGCACAGCCAGGCCGAGGCCGGCGCCCACACCGTGGTCCACATTACGAAGCCCGGCGCCTATGTGCTCTCAGGCACCCTCAGCGCCGGCCAGATCGCGGTGGATCTGGGGGAGGGCGCGGAGGACGACCCCCAGGCCGTGGTGGATCTGGTCCTGGACGGGGTGGATCTCACCTGCACGGTGGCCCCCGCCATCATCTTCTACAACGTCTACGAGTGCGGGGACAAGGACGACCCCAAAGCGGAGGTGGACACATCCGCGGCGGGGGCCAACCTGTACCTGGCCGACGGCTCGGAGAACACGGTGCGCGGCTCCTATGTGGCCCGCATCTACAAATCCTATGAGCTGAGCGAGGACGGCACCGAGGTAGTGGACAGCAAAAAACTCCACAAGTACGACGGGGCCGTCTACTCCAAAATGTCCATGAACGTGGCCGGCAACGACGGCGTCCTCCGCATCGAGGCGGAAAACGAGGGGCTGGACACCGAGCTGCACCTGACGATCCTCGGCGGCGTCATCGACATCGTCTCCGGCAACGACGGCATCAACACCAACGAGGACGGGGCGTCGGTCACCACCGTCAACGGCGGGCGGCTCACCGTCACCGTGGACGGCTCCACCGGCGAGGGGGACGGCATCGACTCCAATGGCTGGCTGGTCATCAACGGCGGCACGGTCCGGGCCTACGCCTGCTCCTTCTCCGGGGACGCGGGCGTCGACTCCGACATGGGCATCCTCCTGAACGGCGGCACGGTCGTGGCCACCGGCAATATGCTGGACGCCATCGACGGGGCCAGCGCCCAGCGCTATGTGGTATTCAGCCTGCGGGACGGCGGCGGGACGGAGTACGCCCTGAAGGACGCCGACGGCGGCGATCTGATGGCGGTCCCCACCGCCAACGGCTTCTCCGTCCTGCTGGTCTCCTGCCCCCAGCTCCCGGAGGGCCTCTGCGCCCTCTATGACGGCGGCACACTGGTGTCCTCCGCCGAACCCGGCGCGGGCAGCCAGGGCGGTCCGGGCTTCCCGGGCGGCATGGGCGGCCCCGGCGGACAGCGGCCCGACGGCGAATGGCCCGACGGCGGGCGGCCCCAGCGGCCGGACGGAGAGACGCCTCCCGAGCTGCCCGAGGGGCAGACCCCGCCGGAGGGCGGCTTCGGTCCCGGCGGAGCGCAGCAGCCGCCGGAGACCCCGGAGCCGCCGACCGGGGATGGCGGAAGCGTATAAAGAAGGAGGGACGCGGGGCCGCGTCCCTCCTTTTTGGCGCATGGCGGACGGGCCGCGCCGCCGCGGCCGGTCAGCCGCAGGGACACTGCCGTCCGGTGTGGTCGATGCGGTAGTCCTTCCCGCACTCCCCCGGCATGATCAGCTCCGAGATGGGCACAAAGGTATATCCCTGCTGCAGCAGGGTCTCAATGACGCCGGGCAGGGCCTCCGGGGTGTGGAGGGCGGCGTTGTGGAACAGGACGATGGACCCCGGCTGGACCTTGGAGGTGACCCGCTTGGTGATGTCTGCGGCAGACAGGTCCTTCCAGTCCAGGCTGTCCACGTCCCACTGGATGGGCTCGATGCCCAGCGAGCGCACGGCGGTGATGACGTGATCGTCGTACTCCCCGTAGGGGCAGCGGAACAGGGTGGGCCGGACCCCGGTGACCCCCTCGATCTTGTCGTTGCAGGTGTTCACATCGTCGATGATCTGCTGGGTGGAGAGGGAGTTGAAGTGGGCGTGGTCGTTGGAGTGGCCCATGACCTCGTGTCCGGCGTCGTGCAGGGCCTTGACGGACTCGGGGTATTTGTCCACCCACTCGCCCACCACGAAAAAGGTGGCCTTCACATTGTATTTGCCCAATGTGTCGATGAGCAGCTGGGTGTCCTCGTTGCCCCAGGCGGCGTCAAAGCTGATGGACAGCACCTTGTAGTCCTTCTGCACGCAGTAGATGGGCAGCTGTCTCGTGGTGGCGGCGGCCCCCACCACGGCGGGGCTGTTCACCACGGTGAGCATCAGCGCGGCGGCCAGCAGGCAGGCTCCCGCCACCAGGAGCCTCCGGCGCAGGTATACGATCTTCGTCCCCTTCAGCCATTTTGTCAGACGTTCCTTCCAGTCCATAGGCGGACCCTCCCGTTTTGAGCGATGGTACAATCTATGCGGGCAGGTCCCGTTTCATGTGCGGGCAAAGGAAACGCGGGGGCGCCTCTCGGCGCCCCCGCGGGGATAGGCGGTCAGAAAGAGAGCACCTCCTGCTCCGGCTTTTTGGCCGGCAGCAGGTCGGTGACGTAGAGGATGGGGCCTTTGTCCTCGTAGGCCTTGTGGGGTTCCAGGGCCACCCGGGCGGTGACCTCCACCCAGGCCCGGTTGCCGAAGGCGTTGAAGCCGCCGCCTCTCGCCACCACCCCCAGAAAGCTGATGTCGGCGGCGCAGCAGGTCATGGCGAACCGGCCCAGCACCACCTCGCCGGGGTACTGCTTCAGGTGGGCCACCACCGCCTTGCAGTGGATGGCCTTGTCCACGTAGCGCTCCGGGTGGTCCATCACGTCCACATACCAGATCCCGAAGTCGTCGTCGGGGATGTCGATGACCTCCCTGGACAGGTCGAAGGGACAGACGCTGTCATCGGCGTAGTCCTCGCTGGTGCCGTCGGTGTTCTCCAAGTAGATGGAGGCCCGGCGGTTCACCATTTTCAGGTTCCTGGCCCGGAGGGAGGCGCGCAGCTCCTCGGTGCAGCGGTTGAAGATGATCATGTCCGCGTTGGTAAGCTTCTCCATCATCAGCTGGCCCAGGTTCTTGGCGTACACGTCGAAGGTGGAGGCCTCCACCATGGTCATGATCTGATACAGGACCCAGTTGTTGGGCAGCGCTTCCTGGTAGAACTTCGCCAGCGACCACATACCGTTGAACTCGATCATGACCTGCCTGGGCCGGTACTGCTTCTCGCATTTTTTGAGGAAGTCCCGCGTCAGAAAGGCCTCCCCCTCCACGTTCACCACGGTGACGTTCTCCAGGGCCTTGGGGTCGTACTCCTCGTTCCCCTCCTCACAGCAGAGGAGCAGGGTGGGGTCCTCCAGGGCGAAGCCGTCCTGGAGCACGCCGTTGATGAAGGTGGTCTTGCCGCTGTCCAGAAAGCCGGCAAAAAGGTACACGGGGATGTCCATGACCGCTCCTTACAGGCCGAACAGGGCGGCCAGCCGGTCCTCTTTCAGGTCGGCGCCGATGACGCACAGCCGGCCGGTGAAGTCGGCGGGGCCCTCCCGGACGGACCACTCCTCGGGCACGTAGTCGAAGTGGAGCCAGCCGCCGTCGGTACTCCGCACGATGCCCTTGGCCCGCAGGATGGCGCCGCACTCGCCGATGTCCAGATCCGCCAGCATCTTCTCCAGCTCCGCCTTGTCAAAGGGCTTCACGGTCTCCCGGCCCCAGCTTGTGAACACCTCGTCGGCGTCGTGATGGTGGTGATGATGGTCATGGTCGTGGCAGCCGCAGGCGCACTCCTCGCCGTGATCCCCGTGGTCGTGGTCGTGATGGTGATGCTCATGCTCCTCGTCCTCGTGGTCATGATGATGGTGCTCGTGCTCCTCACCCTCCTCATGGTCATGGTCGTGATCGAGGTGATGGTGATGCTCATGCTCCTCGTCCTCGTGGTCATGATGATGGTGCTCGTGCTCCTCACCCTCCTCATGGTCATGGTCGTGATCGAGGTGGTGGTGATGCTCATGCTCATGGGCCTCATGCTCCGCCCGCATATGGGCCAGCATCTCCTCCTCCAGGGAGGGCTTTTCCATGGCGGCCAGGATGGTCTTGCCGTCCAGGTCGCTCCAGGGGGTGGTGATGATGGCGGCCTTGGGGTTCTTCTCCCGCAGGAGAGCCACCATCTGCTCCAGCCGGTCCTGGGACAGGTTCTGGGTCCGGGACAGGATCAGGGTGCCGGCGGACTCCACCTGGTTGTTGTAGAACTCGCCGAAGTTCTTCATATAGCCCTTCACCTTGGAGGCGTCCACCACGGTGACAAAGCTGTTCAGGCACAGCTCAGGCTCCTGGTCGGCCACGTTCTGCACCGCCACGATCACGTCGGACAGCTTGCCCACGCCGGAGGGCTCGATGAGGATGCGGTCGGGGTGGAACTGGGCCAGCACCTTTTTCAGGGCGTCGCCGAAGTCCCCCACCAGGGAACAGCAGATGCAGCCGGAGGACATCTCGGAGATCTCCACGCCGGTCTCCTTGAGGAAGCCGCCGTCCACGCTGATCTCGCCGAACTCGTTCTCGATGAGCACCAGCTTCTCGCCCTGATAGGCCTCGGCCAGCAGCTTTTTGATGAGGGTGGTCTTGCCGGCCCCCAAAAAGCCGGAGAAGATATCGATCTTGGTCATTGCAGCATCATTTCCTTTTTTAATGGATTTGGCCCTATTTTACCCCCGGACTTTTGTAAAGTCAAGGGGTGAGGAGCCTCTCGCTTTCCCCGCCCGCCGTTGACATTTTTCCCGCCGCCCGGTATAATCATCACAGTATTTCCAAATGATATGCGCGCCCTTGGGCGCATGGAGGTCTACCGATGAAAGGCATCATCCTGGCCGCCGGGAGAGGGACCCGGCTCTATCCCATGACCCGTCCGGTCTGCAAGCCCCTCCTCCCGGTCTACGACAAGCCGCTGATCTACTACCCCCTGTCGGTGCTGATTCAGGCCGGCATCCGGGAGGTGCTGGTCATCGTGCCCCCCGGCGAGGAGGGCACCTTCTACACCCTGCTGCGGGACGGGATGCAGCTGGGCATGAACATCCACTACACCGTCCAGCCGGTGGCCCGGGGCATCGCCGACGCGCTGCTCATCGGCCGGGACTTCCTGGACGGGGACGACGTGTGCCTGGTGCTGGGAGACAACATCTTCTGGGCGGAGGGCTTCGCGGATATGCTGAAACGGGCCGCCGCCGGCAACCCCGGGGCCACCGTGTTCGGCTGCAGGGTGGACGACCCCCGGCCCTTCGGCGTGGTGGAGTTCGGCCCCGACGGCAGGGCCATCTCCATTGAGGAAAAGCCGGAGCGCCCGAAATCCAACTATGTGGTCCCCGGCCTGTACTTTTACAGCGGCGAGGCGCTGGACACGGCCGCCGGCCTGACCCCCTCCGCCCGGGGCGAGCTGGAGATCACCGACGTGAACCTGGCCTTTCTGCGCCAGGGCCGGCTGCGGGTCATCCCCCTGGACGACAACTATGTGTGGATGGACGCGGGCAATGCCGACAGTATGCTCTCCGCCGCCCAGACCATCCGGGACCTCCAGCGGAACGGGACCTATGTGGGCTGCATCGAGGAGGAGGCCTGGCGGGAGGGCTGGATCGACCGTGCCCACCTGCGCAAGCTGGGCGGGGAACTGAAGATGACCGCCTACGGCCAGCACCTGCTGGAGCTGTGAATGCTTCCCAACACAGAAACGGAGGAGTCAAAATGAGCAAACTTCCAAAAATTTCCGGAAACGGAAAAGAGGCCGTCCTCCTGGTGGATGGAAAGCCCTTTACCATGCGCGCGGGGGAGATCCACAACTCCTCCGCCTCCGACCTCGGCTATATGGAGGAGTATGTGTGGCCCGCCCTCCAGGGCCGGCACATGAACGCCGTCCTTGCGCCGGTGTACTGGGAGTGTATCGAGCCGGAGGAGGGAGTCTTTGACTTTACTCTGGTGGACGGCCTTCTGGCCCAGGCCCGGCGGGAGGGTATGCGGCTGGAGCTGCTCTGGTTCGGCCTGTGGAAGAACGGGGCCTCCACCTATGTCCCCGCCTGGGTCAAGGAAGATCGGGAGCGTTTCTGGTATGTGCGGGCTCAGGACGGCGACCTCCCCACCTATTTCGGCGGGCCGGTATTCACCATCTCCCCCCTGTGCGGGGCGGCGGTGGAGGCCGACCGCAGGGCCTTCTCCGCGCTGATGGCCCATCTGCGGAAGGCCGATCTGGAGCACACGGTGATCCTCATCCAAGTGGAAAACGAGATGGGCGTCCTGGGCGCCCCGCGGGATTTTTCCCCGGCGGCGGAGGAGGCCTTCCGCGCCCCGGTCCCCGCCGCGCTCGCCCGGCAGGCGGGCGCCTCCGGCACCTGGTCGGAGGTCTACGGGGACTACGCCGGCGAGGCCTTTATGGCCTGGCACTACGCCCAGGCCGTGGAGCGCATCGCCTCCGCCGGAAAAGCGGAGCTGCCCCTTCCCATGGGGGTCAACGCCTGGCTGGAGCAGGAACCCTGGACTCCCGGAACGGCCTATCCCTCCGGCGGTCCCCAGGCAAAAAATTCCTCCATCTGGCGGCTGGCCGCCCCCAGCATCCGATTCTACTCCCCGGACATCTACGTCCCCGGCTTCGCCGGCGTACTCCGGGAATACGCCGCGGGGGACAACCCGATCCTCATCCCGGAGACCCGCGCCGAGGCGGCCTTCTACCTCTACGCCCTGGGCGAGCATCACGCCCTGTGCTTCTCCCCCTTCGGCATTGAGGATATATCCGCCGGCGGCGAGGAGACCGACGCTCGAACCCTGGCCCTTCTGCGGATCGAACCGGAGGCGCTGGCGGCCGTCCGCCGGAACGGAGAACAGCTCTTTGCCGCCTACGCCCTCACGGAGTCCATGGAGGAGCTGCTGACGGAGGCCCGCGCCAAAGGCGGCGTCCGCGGCTTCCTCTGCGGAGACCCGGACGCCCAGACGGTGGAGCTGGGGAACCTCGTCGTGGATGTCCGCTGCGACCACAGCGGCCCCGCCGACCCCGCCGGGGGCGGCCTCCTGGCGGCGCTGGGAGACTATGAGTTTTTGGCCGTGGGGATCAACTGCGCCCTGACCTTCCGCGCCGCGGACGGAGGCCTTTTGGACATTCTCACCAAGGAGGAGGGCGTCTGGCGGGATGGCAAATGGGTCCGTGGCCGCATCCTCAACGGCGACGAGCGCTATCACCACACCTTCGGGCGCAGGGTGTCCATGCTCCGCTTCAAACTGCTCCCGGCCGGATAAACCCCTTAAAAACGCCAAAAGGGCCGCTCCAAATGGAGCGGCCCTTTTGCCCTTGATTCGCTCAGATGACCCGGACGCGGATGACGCCCTCAATGGCCGTGATATGGGCCAGGGCGGCCTCGGCGGCGGGGGCGCTGATGTCCAGCATGGTGTAGGCGTACTCGCCCTTGGACTTGTTGGTCATGTTCTCCACGTTGATGCCGTCGGCGGACAGGGTGCCGGTGACGGAGGCCAGGATGTTGGGGATGTTCTTGTGGAGGACGCAGATCCGCTGGACGCCGGAGCGGTCCATGGCCACGCTGGGATAGTTGACGCTGTTGCGGATGTTGCCGTTCTCCAGATAGTCCCGCAGCTCGTCGGCGGCCATCACCGCGCAGTTGTCCTCGCTCTCGGGGGTGGAGGCGCCCAGATGGGGGGTGGGCACCACGCCGCCGGCCAGGGTGACGGTATTGTTGGGGAAGTCGGTGACATACCGGGCCACCTTGCCGGACTGGAGGGCCGCCAGCATATCGGCGTCGTTCACCAGCTCGCCCCGGGCCATGTTGACGACGCGCACCCCGTCCTTCATGTTGGCGATGGCGGCGGCGTTGACGCTGCCCTTGGTATTGGCGTTGGCGGGGACGTGGAGGGTGATATAGTCGCTGTTGCGGTACAGCTCGTTCACGTCCTTGACCACCTTTACGTGGCGGTCCAGCCGCAGGGCGGCGTCCACGGACAGGAAGGGATCGTAGCCGTACACGTCCATGCCCAGGCTCAGGCCGATGTTGGCCACCAGCGCGCCGATGGCCCCCAGGCCCACCACGCCCAGGGTCTTGCGGTACAGCTCCGGGCCCACAAAGGCGGACTTGCCCTTCTCCACGGCGGCGGCCACATCCACGCCCTCGGTGCGCGCCTGGTCCTTGACCCACTCGGTGCCGCCGATGACGTCACGGGAGGCCAGCAGCAGGCCGCACAGCACCAGCTCCTTCACGGCGTTGGCGTTGGCGCCGGGGGTGTTGAACACCACGATGCCCTCCTCCGCGCACTTGTCCACGGGGATGTTATTGGTGCCGGCGCCGGCACGGGCGATGGCCAGAAGGCTGGCGGGGAACGCGTAATCGTGCAGCTTGGCGGAGCGGACCAGGATGCCGTCCTCGTTCTCCGCGCTGTCGCTGACGGTGAAGTTTTCGGCGGGCAGGCGGTTCAGCCCCACCGCCGCGATCTTGTTCATGGTCTTGACGTTGAACATGGCGATGACCTCTTTTTGTCAGTTATTCTTGTCGAAGGCCCGGATAAAATCGGCCAGCTTCTCCACGCCCTCGGTGGGCATGGCGTTGTAGATGGAGGCCCGCATACCGCCCACATTGCGG
>CANQKJ010000014.1 GCA_947624465.1 uncultured Oscillospiraceae bacterium | reverse complement strand
AGGGCACCACCTTTACCGTGAATCTGGAGCTGCGCTTCACCGCCGAGCACCAGGAGATGGGCCCCATCGCCGAGCTCAGCGGCCTGCGGGGGCTGGTGGTGGACGACGACATGGTCAGCTGCCAGAGCGTGTCCAAGATGCTCCGGCAGATCGGTATGCGGGCCGAGTGGACCCTGTCGGGCAAGGAGGCGGTGGTCCGCACCGCCGAGGCCATCGAGCTGGCCGATCCCTTCGAGGTCTACATCGTGGATTGGGCCATGCCCGGGATGAACGGCGTGGAGACCGTCCGGGAGATCCGAAAGATCGTGGGGGACGACTCGCCCATCATCCTCATGTCCGCCTACGACTGGTCCGACATCGAGGAGGAGGCCCGGCAGGCCGGGGTCACCGGCTTCATCAGCAAGCCGCTTTTCGCCTCCGACCTTCACCGCACCCTGGAGAAAAACCTGGGCCGCGTCGGGGAGACGTCCGCCTCCCATGGCCCCGCCCCGGCGGAGGACTGCTTCGCGGGCAAACGCATCCTGCTGGCCGAGGACAACGAACTCAACCGGGAGATCGCCGCCGAGCTGTTGGAGGAGGCGGGCTTCCGGGTGGAGTGCGCCGAAAACGGTCAGGCGGCCTGCGATATGGTCTGCAGCTCCGGAGCCGGCCACTACGACCTGATCCTGATGGACATCCAAATGCCCGTCATGGACGGCTACGCGGCCACCCGGGCCATCCGCTCCCTGGGCGACCCGGCCCTGTCCGAGCTGCCCATCATCGCCATGACCGCCAACGCCTTTGAGGAGGACCGGGAGCGGGCCATGGAGACGGGGATGAACGGATATCTGGCAAAGCCCGTCGATGTGGAAAAGATGATGGCTCTCCTGCGGGAGGTATTCAGCGGGAACCGCTGAATCCGCGCCAAAAAGGGAAGCGCCGCGAACGCGGCGCTTCCCTTTTGTCCGTATACTCGTCCCTTCCATACCCGGGCGGATTCAGCCCTGATAGGCCGTGTAGACGCCGCGGCGGGTGAAGTCGGCGGTGGGGAGGAAACGCCCCTCCGGGAGGGCGGCGACCGGGGCGTCCGGCCTGGCGTCCTTTTCCAGCAGGCTCTGTTCCGCGCACCACTCCATGGCGCCGGCATAGGGGTGGGCCCGCCTGCCGGTCCTGCGGATCATGGCCCAGCGCCGGTCTATGGCCTCCTCCCTGGGGCACAGGAGCATGGCCAGCTCTCCCTGGGTCATGGGGGCGTCCAGCCGCAGGCAGTTGTCGGAGTACACGACGGCCCGCCTCGTCTGCAGATCGGCCAGCTTCTCAAAGAGAGGGTCGTCCCTGCCCACGTCGGCAAAGGGGCTTTCCTCCACAAGCTCCCGGGCCGTGACCACCTGATAGCCGTACTGCCGCAGCAGCTCCAGCTGCTTCCGCAGGCCGAAGGCCACCGGGGTGCGCCTGGCCATGTTGTAGCCGTCCTTTTGGAAGATGATCTGGCCGCGGAAGAAGTCCGGGTCCTGCTCCAGCGCTTTGCGCATAGGCTCCACCATGGCGTTGACCTCGGCCTCCAGGGCGGCGTCAGGGTCGGTGAGGACGGAGGGCAGCCAGCCCGCCCCGTCGAAGGAGGCGGCGAGATACTGGTAGCCCATGCGGTCGCACACATCGTAGCTGGTGAAGCCGTCCTGCATCTGGTCCACATAGTGGGGCGGGCGGTGCATGGTCAGCCGGTAGTGATAGCGCTCCTCCATGAGCCTGTCCAGCTTCTGAAGGTCCTCCACAGCCCTGTCTACCGTCCCCAGGTATACCCGCCTGCCGTAGACGAAGGGCTTTTTGCCGAAGATGATGTGGCGGTAGCCGTGGCTGGTGATCTGGTGGCCCTCGTCCAGCATCCGGCGGATGAGCCGGTCGTTGTGGACCGCGCCGCCCCTGTCGTCCTGATGGATGTCGGGGTAGTGGTCGTACCGGACGCCGCCCCAGGCGGCGCTGCCGGGCTTGCCGGCCTCGTCGGGATAGTTTTCGCCGGTGTCGCCCACCACGTCGAAGGTCCCTTTGGCCCCGAACTCCGCCAGGGTGTCCAGCAGCACGTCGGTCAGGGACCTGCCCCCGAAACGGTCCGGCGCGGCGGGCAGGTCCATGGGGCCGTCGTCAAAGGTCATGGCGCAGACGCGCCGGGCGGTCTTGACCCGCTCCAGCCGGCGGGTATAGCTGAGGCTGCACACCGCCGGGGGCAGGATATACTTCTTCAAAAACTGCTTGCCCTTTTTGCCGATCTTTACGATGAGGGACATCTTCTCTCAGCTCCTGTTCAAAAGGTCCTGGGCGCAGCACTTCAGGGCGAACAGCGCCCATTTCAGATACGAGGCCGGGGAGGCCCCGCTTTTTTTGCGCCTGGTGAGCTGGCTGGCGGCCGCGTACCGGGCGGGACTGCGCCGCCCGGAGACCCTGGCGTTCCCCGCCAGCAGGGCGGCCTTGACCGCCTCCGGGGTGAGGCCCTCCGCCTCCACGGTCACATAGCCGGCGCCCACCTCCTGGGGGACGTGGGCGTCGCTGCCGGCGAAGGGCCGCAGCCCGTGGGCCGCCGCGAACTCCGCCGCCATGGCGTTGGCACGGGGATTTTTCCGCTCCGCCCGGCTGTTCCACACCTCCATGCCGTCCAGACAGGGGACCAGGGGGAGGAGCCGGGATCCCTCCCGGAGATGCTCGAAGGGGTGGGCCAGCACCGCCAGCCCCCCCTGGGCATGGATGGCCTCCGCCGCCTGCCGGAAGTCCTTTGTCTCCACCGGCTCCGTGACGAACAGGCCCAGCAGGTGCCCCTCCCCGGTGGAGACTTCGATCCCGGGGATCAGCAGGAAGTCCGGGAACTCCGGCGGGTCGGTCAGGACCAGGTCGTGGTCGCAGACCGCCGCTCCCCGGAGCCCCGCCGCCCTGGCGCGGGAGACGATCTCCTCCAGGCGCATACGTCCGTCGGGGGAGCGGCAGGAGTGGATGTGCAGGTCCAGTTTCAGCTCCATGGCTACCTCCTCAGCAGCGTGTTCCGAAGGTACCGGCGCAGGGGGGCGGGGTCGTCCTTTGCGGCCAGGGCCTCTCTGGCCCGGAAGAGGTCGGCCGCGCCGCCCAGGAGCATCCCCGGCCTTCCGTGGCGCAGATAGTCGAGACAGGCGGCGGCGTCGTTGAGGGTGAACCGCATCCGAACGCCGGTCTCATAGTCCCCGGGGGCGTAGACGACCTCCCCGCCGGCGGCGGCCTGGGCATAGCGGACCGCCAAGGGGCTTTTGGCGCAGTCCGTCAGGGGAAAGCTGCCCCAGATGCGGGGGTTGACCTCCAGCACGCAGGGGCCCTTGAACTCCACCATGGCCAGGCCGGAGAACCGGAAGGACCGGAGGAGGCGGGCGGCCGTGTCGATCATGGCCTCGTCGTAAAAGCTCTCACAGCAGGTGGAAGGCCCGCCGGAGGCGGGGTACTCCCGGATGCGCCGGTGGCAGATGGCGCCGATCAGGCGGCTGTCCCGGTCCAGCAGCAGACTGGCCCCGGCGCCGTCCCCCTCCACCTTCTCCTGGACCAGGGGCGCGGGGTCCCAGCGCTCCATGGCCGCCAGACACCGCTCATACTCCTCCCGCCCGCGGGCCACGGCGTAGCGGTCTCTGGCCTTCAGGCCGAACTTCTCCCCGCAGTGGGGCTTGATCACCACCGGGTAGGCGTCCGGCGTCCCCCGGTACTGCCTGGGCACGGGGATGCCCAGCTCCCCGCAGCGGCGGTGGACGGCCTCCTTGTCGTTGAGCTGATCCAGCACCGCGGGCGGGGAGATGAGGAAATCGCAGACGGAGGCGAACCGCTCCCGCCGGGCGGCCACCGCGTTCAGCGTGACCGCCCCGCCGCACAGGAGGACCGGGTGGCCGTACTCCGCCAGCAGGGCCAGAAGGCGGCCGGGGTAGTCTCCGTCGGAGACCGAGCCGTCGATCCACCGGGTCTCGGAGACAAAACGGGAGGTGAACACCGGAGGCGTCAGGGGGCAGTCCCCTCTGGTCTGGGCGACGACCACCCGGTAACCGGCGCGGCCCAGCGCCCGCGCCGCCGCCACGGTGGCGCGGTATTTCCCGTCCGTGATGACCACTGTCCGCATAATTCCCCCGGCTTTCCGATGTGATGCCATATCCCGGTAATTATATCATGATTTGCCGCCGGGCGCAACAGTTTCCGCCGGTCCGCGCGGGCAAAGAGGGAGGCGCGCCCGTCCGGGCGCGCCTCCCGCCTGACGTATTCGGTTGCTGCGGCGCCTGTTATGCCTCGGCGGGAAGCTCCTCCGCCGCGGCGATGGACACGGCGGCCAGATAGCCGGTGCGGGTGGCCTGATCCACCTTGCCGGGCTTGATGGCGTCGCCGATGACCTGGACGCGGATGCCGGCGGCCCGGGCGGCGTCGGCCAGCTCCTGGCTGGGGACGGCCTTCATGCCCAGAGCGTACAGCACCGTGTCGCCGTGGAGGGTCCTCTCCTGGCCGTCAGGCAGCTGGACCTTCACATAGTCCCTGCCGATCTCCAGGCAGCGGGTGTTCTCGTACAGCTCCATGCCCTCTTTGGCGATCTCCCGGGCCAGGGCCTCCCGGTACATACCGTAGGCTTCGTTGGCCACCCGGGGGAGCATCTCCACCACGGTGACGTGGTGGCCGGTCTTGGCCAGGAACAGGCCCTGTTCCGCGCCGATAAGGCCGCCGCCGATCATGATGACGTTCCTGCCGGGGACCACATTGCCCTTATAGGCCTCCAGGGACTGGACGGCGTTCTCAATGCCGGGGATGGGCGGATGGCTGGGCAGGGAGCCCACGGCGATGATGAGCTCGTCGGGGGCGGTCTCCTTCAGCAGCTCCGGGGTGACGGCGGTGTTCAGACGCACGTCGATGTCCCGGCGCTCCACCTCCCGGATCATCATGTCCTTGAAGTTGCGCAGGTCGGGCTTGTCGGTGTCCACGTCGGTGAAGAACAGCAGGCCGCCCAGCTTGTCTCCCTGCTCGCACAGGATGACCTTGTGGCCCCGGTCTGCCGCGGTCATGGCGGCCTGCATACCGGCCACGCCGCCGCCCGCCACCAGCACCTTCCGGCTGGCCGTGGCGGGTTTCAGCTCCCAGGGGTCGAAGGGCAGGTTGGCCAGGGGGTTGATGGTGCAGGCGCCCACGTGCCGGGCCAGCTCGTTGCTGGTGAAGGGCAGGTCCTTGTAGCCCTCCTCCGGGGAGCCGGGGAAGCACTTGAAGCACCGCAGGCACCGGCGGATGCGGTCCTCCTCGCCGTTCATGGCCTTGTTGGCCAGCTGGGGGTCGGCCAGGCTCTGGCGGCCCAGGCTGATGTAGTCCGCCTGGCCGGTGGCAATGATCTCCTCCATCTGCTCGGGGGAGTTGATGCCGCCGATGACGCCCACCGGCAGGGAGGTGTACTTCTTCACAATGGCGGAGATGGAGCGGTTCACCCCGTGGGGCACGAACATGGAGGAGAACTGGTGGGTCTCCACCGCGTCGTAGTAGATGCCCACGGAGATCTGGATCAGGTCCACGATGCCCTCCAGCATATGGGCGAACATACCGGTCTCCTCGGGGGTGACGCCGTGGCGCTCGTCCCGGTAGAGGTCGTCGCCGCTGAGGCGCAGCTCGATGATGAAGTCCTTGCCCATGGCCTCCCGGATGCCCTTCAAAATCTGGATGGGGAACCGGGCCCGGTTCTCCAGGCTGCCGCCGTACTCGTCGGTGCGCTTGTTGTAGGTGGAGGACAGGTACTGGGTAAAGATGAAGCCGTGGCCGCCGTGGATGACGATGCCGTCGTACCCGGCGTTTTTGGCGAATTTGGAGCAGATGACGAAGTCATTGGCGATGCGATCCATGTCATCCTTGGTCATGGCCCGGACGTGGACGCCGCTGGGGCGGACCTCGTCGTTGGGGCCGATGGCCTCCTGGGTCTCGTCAAAGGGCATCTTCTCGGCGCCGCAGTGGCACAGCTCCAGCAGGGCGATGGCCCCGTGCTTGTGGATGCGCCGGGCGTACTCGCCCACCCGCTGGACGGGATAGCTGTTCTCCTCGGTGAAGTCCACCGGGGGCAGGGGGATGCGCACCGCGTCCTTGAAGTTCACGTCCAGCTCGCCCACGCTGACGATGGCGTCGCCGCCACGGGCGGGGGCCTCCAGCTTGCGGAAGGACTTCTCGCTGGCCTCCGGGTCGCAGGCGATGAGGGCGAAGGCCATGGGAGCGGCGGTGATGCGGTTCTTCATGGTGTACTTGTCGTTGATCTTCAGTGGCTCGAACAGATGGGGGAACTTGCTCATAGGGGATCCTTCCTTTCCTGATGGTGATATGTAAGCGCTTCCGCGTTTATGGACGTCAGGCGCCGAAAAAGGCGAATACCTTTTCCAGGTAGGGCTTCAGCACGTCGTCGGTGCTGTTGAAGATCTCGTGCTTGGCGTTTTGGATGACGGCGAACTCCACCGGGGCCTTGCCGGACCGCTTCAGCTTCTCCGCGAAGCGCTCCTGCTCCTCCTTGGAGACCATGTTCTCCTTCTCCGCCTGGAGCAGCAGCACCGGGGCCTCGATCTTCTGCCAGTCCTCCTCCATCAGCTCCCGGTTCAGCTTCATGGTCCCCCTGAGCCAGTTCAGGGAGCCGGCGCTGGTCTGCAGGCGGGGGTTTTTCGCCCGCTTCCGCTGATACCAGTCGAACCGGGGGCGGGAGGTGGCGCAGCTGGTGTCGAAGTCCTCGATCCCGCCGTAGGGCTTGCTGCCGAAGATGTAATGGGTCCCCATCCCCACCGCCGTGGTGAGGGCCGCGATGACCTTGGTCACCCCCCAGGGGATGCCGGCGGTGAGGGGCCGGATCATGGGGGAGTGGAGCAGCACCTTATCATAGAGTTTGGGCTGCCGGGCCGCGGCTGCGGCGCCGACGCCGCCCCCCATGGAGTGGGCGAACAGGTAGAGGGGCAGGCCGGGGCGCTCCGCCTTTGCCAGGTGGGAGACGAAGAGCAGGTCCTGGATGTAGGTGTCAAAGCTGTCGATATGGACCAGGGAGTCGTCGTCGGTCATGCGGTAGCTGTACCCGTGGCCGCAATGCTCCGGGAAGTACACGGCGTACCCCATGTTGAGGAAATAGTAGATCAGCTCGGCGTACTTCTCCTCCGCCTCGGTAAAGCCGTGGGAGAAGACTACCGCCGCTTTGGACTCGTCCGCCCGGTAGCGCATGAGGTGGATCTTCTTTCCCGGCAGGCGCTCCGGCCACAGCTCGGCGCGGCGGGCCGCAAGATAGGGCTGAACGGTCTCCTCCATGGTCCGGGCGTAGCCGTCCTCCCGGATCAGCAGGTCGTGTACGGTGGGCATGGGGCCGGCCTCCTTTCAAAGGACAGAGATACGACAACAGCATAATACCGAAGTATCATGCTGTTGTCGATCAGACGACAGATTTTCAGGCTCAGCGGTCAGCGCCCTGGTACTGGGAGCCGCCCAGGCCCAGGATCAGCAGGAAGATGGGGTTGAGGAAAATGAGGCCCAGGGTGAAGCCCACGCCGTGGCCGAAAGCCTTGGACAGCTTGTGGCTGCAGACCACGTGCATCACGACGCCCACCACCAGCGCCACGTAGATGAGGACGGTCAGTACGGGAGCGGCGCCGGAGGCGTCGGCGGGCATGAGGGCGGAGCACACGCCGGCCACCGCCGTGGCGATCAGGAAGATCCAGAAGAAGACGGGCTTCCAGGCGATCTTGTAGGTGATATAGGTGTTATACACGGGGATGATGCTCTTCCAGCCCTTTTCGCCGGCCTTGGTGAAGATGCGCCAGTTGGCGATGACCTGGAGGACATACCACACGATGCACATCACGTAGGCCGCGATACCAACGGCGAGGATGGCTTTGACCAGGGGCTCCAGCGCGTCGGGATTACTGACGGTGGGAGTCGTCAACAGAAGATCGAACACAGCGTTTACCTCTCTTCTCTTCTTCTCTTTTAGAATTGCCAAAACATTTTTTGACAAGTATAGTATACAACGATTTGCCCCGGTTGTCAATGAAAAGCGCGCGGGGCGGGCTCCACAAAACCGGGGCCCCCGCAAAACCGCTCTCTGGCTTTGTGGGGAAGCGAGGAGCAGCAGAATGAGCGAACGATGAGCTTTTGAAAAAAGCTCGTCGCAAGCGATATGGCGCTTGCCAAATCGGGGCCCCCACAAAGCCGTCCTCTGGCTTTGTGGGGAAAGGAGAAAGAACCCTGACCGATGTCGAAGCCCCGCGAGCGGGGATTCAACATCTTCAGGGTTCTTTCGACGTGGTGCCGGTGGCCGGACTCGAACCGGCACGCCTCGCGGCACTTGATTTTGAGTCAAGCACGTCTACCAATTCCATCACACCGGCAGGTGCAAGGAAATTATACAACGGCGCCCGTCAAAAAGCAAGCCTAACCTTCCGCCTTTTTCGGCTCCTCCTCCAGGTCCAGGTCGTCCACGGTGAAGGCCATCAGGTCCTCCCTGGTGGGGGCCTCCATGGCCGCCACCCGGTTGGCCTGCCGGGCCACGGCGTTCTCAAACACGTTGCGCACGTCCCGGGCGTTGCCGAAGTTCTCGTCCCGGCGGTCGTACATCACCTGGAAGGCCTCGGCGGCGGCCCTGTCGGCGGCCTCGTCCAGGGAGTAGCCGTTCTTTTTGCACATGGAGCGGAAGATGGCCGCCAGCTGGGGCCCGTCGTAATCCTGGAAGTAGAAATACTTGTTGAACCGGCTCTCCAGGCCGGGGTTGGAGTGGATGAAGTCCCCCATCAGCTCGGTGTAGCCCGCCACGATGACGATCAGGTCGTCCCGGTGGTCCTCCATGGCCTTCAGGATGACCTCGATGGCCTCCCGGCCGAAGTCGTTGGGGTTGTCCTGGCTGGCCAGGGCGTAGGCCTCGTCGATGAACAGCACGCCGCCCAGGGCCTTGTTGACCGCCTCCTGGGTCTTGAGGGCGGTCTGGCCCACGAAGCCGGCCACCAGCCCGGAGCGGTCCACCTCGACGAGCTGGCCCTTGGACAGCACGCCGATGGCGTGGTACAGCTTGGCCAGCAGCCGGGCCACAGTGGTCTTGCCGGTGCCGGGGTTGCCCATGAACACCAGGTGGAGGGACATGGGGGGCACGGGGAGGCTGTGCTCCTGGCGGAGCTTGCGCACCTTCACCAGATTGATGAGGCTCTTTACGTCCTCTTTGACCTTCTCCAGGCCGCACAGCTCGTCCAGCTGGGCCAGCAGCTCCTCCTGGGTCTCCTCGGGTCGGGCGGGGGCCTCCCGGCCGGCGGCCTCTGCCTCCGGGGCCGGGGCGGGGGAGGGCGCGCGGGGCGCCTCGTCCTCCGGGCGGCCGGTGGGGATGGGTTCCCCGTCGGTCCTGCGGGCCACAAAGTCGTTCACGTCCAGGGGAGCCTTGCCGCCGGATACGCCCGCCTGGTCGCAGAAGCGAGACAGGGAGTCGGCGCAGCGGTTGACGAAGCCGGCCTCCGACTCGCTGACCTTGCCGTCCACCGCGGCGAACAGCAGCAGCATCAGGGTGAAGGTGTCCACGAACCGGCGGCTGTACCCGGTGCCACGCTCCAGGTCGGCCTGCACCAGCCGGCGGAAGAAGCCGGGCAGCGCGAAGCCGGGGTAGTCCTGGATGGCGGAACCCAGCTCCCAGTAGAGGGCGGTGGGCACCGGGCTGCCCTTGGTGTAGATGGCGTTGTAGTACTCCACGTGGAGGGGGGTGATCCCGGCCTGGTCCGCCCGCCACACGCCGCAGGCGCACTCCCGCATGAAGCCGTCCGACTCCCTGGCGAAGGCGATGCGGGCGCCGCCGTCGGACAGCTGGCGGCGGAAGGCGGTCATCCCCTCGTCGTACTGTTTGTGAACGGCGGCGGGGGTCATGGGCTGAGACATGGCGGACACGCTCCTTTTTGTCTGATGGGACCATTATACTCCACCGTTCCGCGCCCCGCAAGCGCAAAAAGAGAAGTAGACATAATTCTCTTGTGTTGACAAATAAACGCAAACCGTGTACTATAAAAGAGTATTTTGTGATCGAGGCCATTTTCAGACAGGAGGAGATACGGATGGCGTCCAGACCGTCACAGGAAAAGCTGATCCGCTGCGCCAGCTGCGGCGAGGATTACAGCCCCACATATAGAAAATGTCCCTTCTGCGGGGCGCGGAACGACCCCCGTACCGCCCAGGCGCCCGAGCGCCCCGCGTCCCGGGCCTCCGAGCCAGACCCGGAGCTGACCCGGGTGGTCCCCCGGGTGGAGGACGAAGCCCCCGCCCCCCGGCGCGACCGCAGGGAGGACGACGACGGCTACGTCTTCGACGGACAGGACCTGTTCGACGAGGACGACGACTTTGAGGACGATTACCGCCCCGCCAGGGGAGGCAAGCGCCTGGCCGGCGGCGGAAACGGCGGGGGCCGGAGCGGCCGCTCCGCGTCGGCCCCGGCGGAGATCAACTGGCCCAGGGTGATCACCTTCCTGTGTTCGCTGATCATCATCATCGCGGCCATGGTGATCCTGTTCACCATCCTCTATCCCCAGGTCCGCAAGAATCCAAACCCCACGGGCAGCGATCCCGCGGGCAGCCAGCAGGTGAAGCCCAGCTCCCGGCCCAGCGAACAGGTCCCGCCCTCCGGGGAGGTCCAGCCCAGCGACGGCACGGGCAGCCAGCCCGGCGAGCTGCTGAACATCTATCTGGATCTGGAGAACGGCACGGTGGATCTGCCCGCCGGCGGCACCTATCAGCTCGCGCCCACCTTTGAACCCGCCGACTGGAGCGGCCAGGTGACCTTCACCTCCTCCGATGAGCGGTATGCCTCCGTGGACCAGAACGGGCTGGTGACCAACGTGAACAGCGAGGCCGGCACCACCCACGCGGTGACCGTCACCATCTCCGCCGGCGGGATCGACCTGCCCTGCACGGTGAACTGCGCCGGGCCCGCGGCCACCCAGCCCAGCACACCTCCCTCCGGCGGCGACATCCCCGCGGGGACCCGCGGCGTGATCGCCGGCGCCGACGGCGGCCTGCGGGTGCGCTCCGGCCCCGGCACCACCTACGATCCGGTGGCCAGTCTCCGCAACGGGGACGCCGTGACCGTGGTCTCCTACGCCGGCGACGGCTGGTATGAGATCACCTACGCCGGCTCCGGCGGACAGGACTCCCCCGGCTATATCATGGGCGAGTATATCTCGGTCGGCTGAATCGGCAAAGATCACCTACGCCGGCTCCGGCGGACAGGACTCCCCCGGCTATATCATGGGCGAGTATATCTCGGTCGGCTGAATCGGCAAAAACGTCCCCCGGACTACTTGAACCGGGGGACGTTTTCTGCTATGATGGAACAAATCAGAGAGAGGGAGCGAGGCATATGCTGAAGGTAGAGCGGGTCAGCGTCATGAACCTGGAGAACGCCATCCGGGGGGCCAGGAACCCCCTGAACAGCTGGGCCAGGATGGACAGCCATTACAACGAAAAGGGCGAGTTCGTGCTGGGGGAGAACGACCTGTCCCTGGCCCTGCGGCTGTGCGCCGCCGGCAGCGACCACCGGAAGTTCATCCGGCAGATCCTGGTGTCCATGGACATCACCGCCCCCATGTACTGGTGGAAGGAGTTCGACACCTATAAGGTGGGCACCGTGGCCAACTCCACCTCCACCATGCACAAGATCCACGCCAAGCCCTTTTCGTTGGACGATTTCTCCACCGACCACCTGCCCCCCGCCTCCCTGGCGGAGTTCAAAAAGTACGTGGCCTATCTGGAGACCGTCCGGCAGCGGTATGTGGAGGACAAGGATAAAGCGGACTGGTACGACCTCATCCAGCTGCTGCCCTCCAGCTACGATCAGATGCGCACCGTCACCCTGAACTACGAGGTGCTCACCAACATCTACTATGCCCGCCGGAACCACAAGCTGGACGAGTGGCACACCCTCTGCGACGCCATCCTGGAGCTGCCCTACGCCAAAGAGCTGATCGGCGCCTGCGGAAAGGGCGGAGAATAGACGAAACCCCCGGTGTCACACCGGGGGTTTTTCGTATGCGGGTATGTATTCCTTCAGAAATTCGTCCACCGCGGACCAGTAGAGGTCCGGGTCGGTGCCCACCGCGGCCACATGGCCGGCCCCCGGCACCCACAGGAAGCGCTTGGGACAGGCGGCGGCCTGGTACAGACGGCCCATCATGGGGGCGGGGACGAAGTCGTCCTCCACGCCGTGGATGAACAGAGTGGGGGTTTTGGACTGCTTTACCGCGTTGATGGGGGCGGCGTCCCGCAGATCGAAGCCCGCGCCGTGCCGGAGAGCGGCCCTCCGCAGGATGGAGAACAGCAGCCCCACCGGGGCGGGGAAGGGCAGGTCGGGGACCATGGCGCCGGCGTGGCTTTTGATGAAGTGCCTGGCCTCCTCCTCGAAGGAGGTGTAGGAGCAGTCGGAGATCACCGCCTTCAACTGCCGGGGGACCGGTCCGCCGGTGACCATCAGCACGGTGGCCCCGCCCATGGAGGCCCCGTGGAGCACGATCTCCGCCTCCGGGTCCCGCCGGAGGATCCAGTTGATCCAGCCCAGCATATCCAGCCGCTCCAGATAGCCCCAGCCGATGCACTCCCCGCCGCTGCGCCCGTGGGCCCGCTGGTCGGGCATGAGCACGTTCCACCCGCTGTTGTGATACCGGAGGCCCTGGGCGCCCATGGCCTCGTAGGTGTCGGCGTAGCCGTGGACGCAGACGGCCCAGCGGTGTTCGTCCGGGTCGGAGGCCCGGCGGACCGCCGCCCACAGCTTCATCTGGTCGGTGGCGGTGAGGGCGGCCTCCTCAAAGCCGTCCATGCTCCGGGCCCACAGCCGGCCCTCCTGCTGGACGGGATTGGCCTCCTCCGTCTCCGGCGTGCGGATGGGGGGATGATTGACCTGATCGTAGAGATAATTGCCCAGGGCGTGGCTGCCGCCCACGGCGCCCGCGACCGCCGCGGCCAGACCCGCCAGCCCGTATATGGCGCGCTTTTTCATGGCGAACCTCCTCAGAGCCGCCCACGGGCCGGCTCTTTTTTTCTGCTCTCATTTTACATCCCGCCGGAAGGGCAGGTCAACCCCGAGACTGTAAATCATTTGTAAACAGCGGGCCGGGGAAGGCGGGCGTGCAACAGGAGGGAGGAGGCTGTCCGATTTTTGGGGCGGTTCCCGAAAAAATCAACGGGGAAAATCGGGGAAAAGGCTTGACGAACACTTGTTCGAGTGATATGGTATGGAAGCAAACAGAACGAGTGTTCTAAAGGCTGACGATAGAAAATCGATAACCCCGGATGGGGTCGTCGAAAAGGGGTCCCCGCAAAGCGGCCTATTCCGGGTGGTGACCTGCCGGAGGGTGGATTCGCTTTTCTGCGGAAAAGCCCGGCGGTTGCGGCGCGCCACTGGCGTCAGGCCCTTCCGGGGTCCCCGCAAAGCCGCCCTTTGGCTTTGTGGGGAAGCGAGGAGCAGCAGAATGAGCGAACGATGAGCTTTTGAAAAAAGCTCGTCGCAAGCGATATGACGCTTGCGACGAACTGGTGGAGGAGGGTGGATTCGAACCACCGAAAGCGAAGCTAACAGATTTACAGTCTGCCCCCTTTGGCCACTTGGGTACTCCTCCGTATTCAGTTTTGTGAAGAAGGTGGAGCTGGTGGACGGATTCGAACCCCCGACCTGCTGATTACAAATCAGCTGCTCTACCGGCTGAGCTACACCAGCATGGTGTCTTCACGCTTGCTCGCAACATCAGGTATTATATCAACGGAGGTGGGGCTTGTCAACAGTTTTTTTCGGAGGACGGAATGAAAAAATGGAGGGAGAAAAACGGCGAAACATTGGAAGATCAGACAGGCGCGGGAGCTGACCTGCGCCCTGTGCCGGGGAGAACTCTATCCGGGGGACCCCTATTTCGAGCTGGACGGCCGGACGGTCTGCGAGGACTGCCTGGGCCGGTACGCCCGGATATACTTTGCCCACCGGCGCCGCCGGGTGGACCGGAGGACCGGAGGCGGAAACGAGGTACTATGACGTTGCATGAGCTGTCCATCGAATATGCCCGGTCGGCGGACCTGCTGTGGAGCCGCATCTCCGCTTTGGAGCGCCAGCGGAAGGAGGAGCCGGACGAGGGCCGCCGGGACCTGCTGGAGGGCCGCATCCGCCCCTTAAAGGTCATGTACCGGGAGACCAGGGCGGTGGCCCGCCGCCTGGAGCGCTACTATGTGAAATTCACCCCGTGCCGGGACAGGCCCCCGGCCCCGGGGATCAGATCGCTGTATCCCATGGATCACAGAAGGAGGAAATGATCGATGCGCACCGTATCCTACGACAACACCTTCGGCATGGTGGACCTTGCCGTCTACACCAAGCTGATGGCCGACGACAACAAGGACACCATCAACCGGCTGAAGCGCAACCTGACCCACGCCCTGCGCCATGACATCACCGAAAAGCAGCGGGAGTACATGGTGCTCTACTATGGCAAGCAGATGACCATGGAGGCCATCGCCGCGGAGAAGGGGGTGAACAAGTCCACCGTGTCCAGGACGTTGAAGCGGGGCCGGAAGCGGCTGTACCGCTGCCTGCGGTACGGGGCCGCCAACCTGCTGGAGCAGGCGGAGAGCTGAATTTTACAAGAAAAAGTCCCCACGGCTCAGGGCCGTGGGGACTTTGAACATCTCGGCGGATCAATACATCCCGCCCATGTCGGGGGCGGCGGGGGCGGCGGGAGCGGGCGGCTCGGGCTTGTCGGCCACCAGGGACTCGGTGGTCAGCAGCACGGCGGCCACGGAGGCGGCGTTCTCCAGGGCGGAGCGGGTCACCTTGGTGGGGTCCACGATGCCGGCGGAGATCATGTCCACGTACTCCTCCTTGTAGGCGTCGAAGCCGTAGCCGGCCTTGCCGGACTCCATGACCTTGGACAGCACCACGGAGCCGTCGATGCCGGCGTTGGCGGCGATCTGCTTCATGGGCTCGGCCAGGGCCTTGGCGATGATGGCCACGCCGGTCTTCTCGTCGCCCTCGGTGGAGGACAGCAGGGCCTCCACGGCGGGGATGGCGTTGACGTAGGCGGTGCCGCCGCCGGCCACGATGCCCTCTTCCACGGCGGCGCGGGTGGCGTTCAGGGCGTCCTCGATGCGGAGCTTCTTCTCCTTCATCTCGGCCTCGGTGGCGGCGCCCACGCGGATGATGGCCACGCCGCCGGCCAGCTTGGCCAGACGCTCCTGGAGCTTCTCCTTGTCATAGTCGGAGGTGGTGGTCTCGATGGCCTTGCGGATCTGGGACACCCGGGCGGCGATGGCGTCGGCCGCGCCGGCCCCGTCCACGATGATGGTGTTCTCCTTGGAGACCTTCACCTGGCGGGCGTTGCCCAGCATATCCACGGTGGCCTCCTTCACGTCCATGCCCAGGTCGGAGGAGATCACGGTGCCGCCGGTGAGGACGGCGATATCCTCCAGCATCTCCTTGCGGCGGTCGCCAAAGCCGGGGGCCTTGATGCAGCACACGTTCAGAGTGCCGCGGAGCTTGTTCACCAGCAGGGTGGACAGGGCGTCGCCCTCCACGTCCTCGGCGATGATGAGCAGCCGGCGGCCGCCCTGGGCCACCTGCTCAAGGATGGGCAGCAGGTCCTGGATGGAGCTGATCTTCTTGTCGGTGATGAGGATAAGGGCGTCGTCCAGAACGGCCTCCATCTTCTCGGTGTCGGTGACCATATAGGGGGTGATGTAGCCCCGGTCCAGCTGCATACCCTCCACGACCTCGGAATAGGTCTCGGCGGTCTTGGACTCCTCCACGGTGATGACGCCGTCGTGGCTGACCTTCTCCATGGCCTCGGCGATGAGGGTGCCGATGTCGTCGTCGCTGGAGGAGATGGCGCCCACGCGGGCGATGTCGGAGGTGCCGGACACCGGCTTGGAGCTGGCCTTGATGGCCTCCACGGCGGCGTCGGTGGCCTTGGCGATGCCCTTCTTCATGACCATGGGGTTGGCGCCGGCGGCCAGGTTCTTCAGGCCCTCCCGGATGATGGCCTGGGCCAGCAGGGTGGCGGTGGTGGTGCCGTCGCCGGCCACGTCGTTGGTCTTGGTGGAGACCTCCTTGACGATCTGGGCGCCCATGTTCTCAAAGGGGTCGTCCAGCTCGATCTCCTTGGCGATGGTCACGCCGTCGTTGGTGATGAGGGGGGTGCCGTACTTCTTATCCAGCACCACGTTGCGGCCCTTGGGGCCCATGGTGATCTTCACGGTGTCGGCCAGTTGGTTGACGCCCCGCTCCAGAGCGTGGCGGGCCTCCTCGCCGTAGCAGATGATCTTAGACATATCGCATTACCTCCTAAAATTACTCGACGATGGCCAGGATGTCGCCCTGGCGCACGATGGTGTACGCCTGGCCGTCCAGCTTGACCTCGGTGCCGGAATACTTGCTGGTGAGCACCTTGTCGCCCACCTTCACGGTCATCACGACCTCCTTGCCGTCCACCAGGCCGCCGGGGCCTACGGCGATGACTTCGGCCATCTCGGGCTTCTCCTTGGAAGCGGAGGTGAGGATGATGCCGCCCTTGGTGGTCTCCTCCGGCTCCACGGCCTTGAGGATGACGCGGTCAGACAGGGGCTTGAGATTCATAACGGGTTCCTCCTTATATGTGATGTTTTTTGTAAACAGGCTTGCGGGTTAGCACTCTTTTTACATGAGTGCTAACCACGATTTAGATAATACCCCTATCGCAGGAAAAAATCAACCCCCATTTTCAAAAAAACAGGGGCCGATTTCAAAAAATTCACTTTCCGTTCACAATCGGGATAAGGGAGTGCTAATTTTCGTCATTCCGCACAGGGCGGGGGAGGGCCTCAATAGTGTACGTCCGCGGGATAGAAGAAATTCACCTTTTTCTCCGACAGGCGGATGGAGAACTCTTTGCCGCGTATGGTCTCTCCGTCCACCACGGCGGTAAGCTCCTCCTCCGAGCGGACGGTCACATCCGCCCCCTGCCGGTAGAGGATCCTGTCCGGGTACTCCCGGTAGCGGCCCTTGGCGTATTTGCCCACCAGCCGGGCGAAGGTGGGCAGGCTCACCTTGGGGACGACCAGGGTCTCCAGCTTCCCGTCGTCGGGCATATTATCCCCCACGGGCATGAAGCCGCCGCCGTAGTACCGGCCGCTGCACACGCACACCAGGGCGGTATCTCCCCGGAAGCGCAGATCCCCCGCCCGGACGTCCATGGGCTGGCTGAGGCCTTTCAGCAGCACGTTCTCCCCCAGGGCCAGGATGTAGGCCCCGATGCCCCCCACCAGGGGCAGGGACTTGAACCGATGGACGTCGGCGGCCACACGGGCGTCCAGCCCCACGCAGACGATGTCGACGCCCAGCCGGCCGCTGCAGTCGATGAGGTCCATGGCGGCCTGGGGGCCGGCGGCCAGGGCGGGCAGGTCGTTGAACCGGGCGAGGTTCTCCTTTCCGAAGATCTTGAGGAAGTCGTTGCCGGTGCCCAGGGGCACGTTGGTGACGGCGGCGTCAGGGTATCCCGCCGCGCCGTTCACCGCCTCGTTGAGGGTGCCGTCCCCGCCGCAGGCGTAGATGCGGACCTCCCCGGCCCGGGCGGCCTCCCGGGCCAGGCGCTGGCAGTCCCCGGCCTTTTGGGTGTAGACGATCTCCGCCGGGAAGGGGAGGGCCTTGACGGCGGCCACAAGATCTACCTGCCGGCTGCCCTTGCCGGCGGAGGGGTTGATGATGAATAAATGCCTCATGGGCCTCACACTCCGTACATGAAGTAGTCGCACTTGAGCATCCCGTTGTAGAGCTTGCGCTTTTTGTCCGCGGTCCTGCCGAAGGCCCGCTCGAACTCGGTGTGGGAGGAGAGCACCCCCACCTGCCAGCCCTCCGGCAGCTTTTTCACCGCCTGGCCGAAGGCCTGGTACAGCTCCTCCGCCTCCCGCTTTTCCATGAGGCGCTCCCCGTAGGGGGGATTGGTCACAACCCGGCCCCGCGGCTCCTCCCGGCGGAACCGGGCGGCGTCGGCCACGTCGAAGCGGACGGCGTCGTCCACTCCGGCCAGCTTCGCGTTGTGCCGGGACAGCTCCACCGCCGCCGGGTCGATGTCCCCGCCCCAGATGTCGTAGGTCCCGTGGAATTCATGGTCTCTGGCCTCGTCCGCCGCGTCCTGCCACAGCTCCGGGGGGATGAGCCGCCACTTCTGGGCGGCGAAGGTCCGGTTGAGGCCGGGGGCCCGGTTTTTGGCGATGAGGGCCGCCTCGATGGGGATGGTCCCCGAGCCGCAGAAGGGGTCGCAGAAGGGGCCCTTTCCCCTGTACCGGGACAGGGACACCAGGGCCGCCGCCAGGGTCTCACGGAGGGGGGCCAGCACCCCCTGGGCCCGGTAGCCCCGCTTGTAGAGGCTGTCCCCGGAGGTGTCCAGCATCAGGGTGGCCTGATCCTTCAAAATGGAGAACTGTATCTGGTAAAGGGCGCCGGTCTCCGGCAGAGTATCCAGGCCGTAGGCCTCCCCCAGCCGCCTGGCCAGCGCCTTTTTCAAAATGGACTGGCAGGCGGGCACCGAGTGGAGCTGGGAGGTGATGGAGTACCCCTTCACCGGGAAGCGGCCCTCACGAGGGATCCAGTCCTCCCAGGGCAGGGCGGCGGCCCCCTCAAACAGCTCCTCAAAGGTGCGGGCGGGGAAGGAGCCCAGGGCGATGAGCAGCCGCGCCCCGGTGCGCAAATTCAAATTGATCCGGGGCACGTCGGCGAGGGAGCCGGCGCACAGCACCCGGCCGTTCTCGGCCCGCACGCCGGGCAGGTCCAGCTTTTTCAGCTCGTAGGCCACGCAGCTCTCGGTGCCCATGAGGGCGGGTATCACAAAATCAAGCGTTTGGTTCATAAACTGCACCGTCCGGGGAAGAATAGCGGAGAAACTCTGCCTGCCAACAGTATAGCGGAAACTGCCAGAGTTGGCAATAAAATTTTACAAAAAAAAGTATTCCATTTCGAGACGCTTTGTGCTATAATGCACATAGCCTATCTATAAAGGAGCGTGATCATATGCCTGATCCGGTATTGGTGGAGAGGATCGTCTGGCTGGTCCTGCTGCTGCTGTTCGCCGCGGGGGAGGCCGTCTCCGTAGGGCTGACCTCCATCTGGTTCGCCGCCGGGGCGCTGGCCGCCCTGATCGCCGCCATGCTGGGCGGGGGACTGTGGCTCCAGGTCGTGCTGTTTTTGGCGGTGAGTATCCTGTGTCTGCTGGCGGTGCGCCCGCTGGCGGCAAAATACCTGAACAATCAGACCGAGCCCACCAACGCCGACCGGGTCATCGGCGCGGAGGCCCTGGTCACCGAGACCATCGACAACGTGAAGGGCATCGGCTCCGTGATCATCGGCGGCATCGCCTGGACCGCCCGCAGCAGCGGGGACGTGGTCATCCCCAGGGGGTCCATGGTGCGGGTCCAGCGGATCGAGGGCGTCAAGGTCTACGTGGAAGAGGCGAAGGAGGCCGCGAAATGTTGAATTTAGCGCTGTATCTGGGGGCGGGGCAGATTCTGACCTTCGCCATCCCCCTGGTCATCATCGTGGTAGTGCTGGTCATCCTGGCCGCCAACATCAAGGTGGTCCAGCAGTCCAAGGCCGTGGTCATCGAGCGGCTGGGCGCCTTCCACGCCGTGTGGAGCGTGGGGCTCCACTTCAAGGTGCCCATCATCGAGCGCATCGCCAAGACGGTGTCCCTGAAGGAGCAGGTGGTGGACTTCGCCCCCCAGCCCGTCATCAC
>CANQKJ010000013.1 GCA_947624465.1 uncultured Oscillospiraceae bacterium | reverse complement strand
AAAACCGAGTGCCGAGGGTTCGAATCCTTCTGCCCCTGCCACTAAAGCTCCGAAGTCACCTGACTTCGGAGCTTTTTTCGGTACTTTTTCGGCGGGTTGGTTTTCGGGAGACCGAGTCTGATGCCTTTTTGACGCTTAAATCGTGCTGTCTGGCGTCAACGGTTCCACCCCGTTCCGTTGAGTACAGCACCAAAATAGCATCAAAGTTTCGCTCCCCAGGTTGGCGGCTGTGTCAGCTTAGGGAGCGTTTTCTTTGTATCAGTATCTCAGTTTTTGAGCCGCTGGGCAACCCTATTGTTTTAGGCAGGGGTGTTTTTGCAGGCTCACAGCTCGAACCCCGCCGTGATCCCGGCCAGTCGGGAAGTGTCCCGTTTGACGTAGTAGAGTTCCGTGATCTCAGAGGTGGAGTGCCCTAACAGGTCTGCCACCTGGCGGGGCGAGAGGGCTTTGATGGTGCGTCAGGTTGCGCCATGCCATTCACTAGGGTATGACGGAGGATAGCTTAATCTGTTAGCTTATTCAATCCTAACCGAAGAGTATTGCCCCTCTGGTATTTTCAGTTGGTTACAAAATGCTATCATTTCACTTCCTGCGACTTTTTGTGCTGCAGTATAGTTTAGAGTCAATAATCGCTTTTCCGCGTCATGATACAGCGCAATAATATCAGGGGTGTAGTCATATGTTAACATCCACTTGCACCCCAAGCCCTGAATGAATTCTGCAAGTTCAGCATGACTGTCATGTGTATAATAGTTGGCATACAAAGCGGCTCCCTGATTGTAGTAAGGTGGATCAAAATAGATTAATGTCTGATTATCTATGCACATATTTATCCCTTTGATGAACTCAATGGCATCATGATTGTAAAGGCTGATTCTGTTAGAATATAAAGCAATTTTCTTAATTCTCTTTATTAATTCTGGCTTATTGTACCGACAATCAATTTTCCATTTTCCTGTTTGCCCCCTACCTCCAATTATTCCGCCTCTAATTATTCCTGATCTATTTGTCCTATTAAGAAAAAAAGTAGAAAACCCTAGTTCAAGATAGTTACACTCTTCTTTTCGGCTTTGAAGTTCTCTCTGTCTATCCCACTCCGCAACGGACACAGGAGTATCATGAATTCGCTTACAAAGTTCTTCAGTATCATTCAAAACGGCATGCCAAAACGCATAAATTGATCGATCCGCATCATTAATGATAATATTATTAACATGCTCTGTAAACAAAAGGTATAGGGCTACACTAGCTCCTCCTGCGAAAGGCTCAATGTATGTCCCTCCGAGTAGATCATTCTCTATAATAACATCTCGGACAAACTCTGATAGTTTTTTTTTGCTTCCAGGGTACCGTAATGGAGATGGGTAAGCCATACTGTATCACCGCCACATACCTTCAATGAAAGGCCACAAATCATCCCAAGCAGCCTTTAAGTCGGTTGCGCTTGGGGTCAAATCTTTATTGTGTACATAAGCGTGAAATGTCTTAATTGAACTGTTCTCCATATTGCCACTTGCCATCTGCCTTGCGGCACGCAATTCATGTTTAGTTAGTATTTTTTGCACCTCTAAATCGCCTATAACCGCTTCAATCTTTTGTCGAAATTTACTATCGGCATTTACATTGGCAAGGGCATGAGTTGAGATATAGCAATCAGTACTGAGTTCTATGAAAACTCTCATGAGAACAGCCACAGCATTAGGATATGCCTCTATATCCAAAGCTTTAAGTTCGTTAAAAATTTTGGTTATTCTGGCATGTGTAATTGTTAATCTATGATGTTGTGGGACTAAGGCTTTTCGGTTTATCGGATAACTCTTTCCTTTGGAACTTCCACCCCGACCAGCAGATGTACTTGATTCTGCCCCTTGTGCGCCCCCATCCTTTCTTGAGAGTGTGCCGCTAGCACCACTTTCCTCATCTTTATCTAAACTGGCATCAAAGGAATCAACTTTACTATCAGGTTGCTTAGGGGCTGACTCATCACCTGCATTTTTGCCAGATTCTTTTTCTTCCACTCGCTTAATAATACTTAAAAGATATTCTTTTCGATCCTCTTTACTATAAATTTTCCCAACGCTCAGATCGGCAAATATTAAATCATATAACACTTCTAACAAATAAGCATTTACACCATCTACAAGAAAAAGTTTGTTATCAGAAGTCCCTATCCCAAGTAATTCTCGCGCATCAGGATCCTTAGTAAGCCGGTCAAAATTGGTCTTTTTTATCAAGTGAAAATGCTCTTTATATTCTGCTGGGATTTCTTTTGATCCTCTTAATTCATCAAGGAAAATAATACGCGCGTCAACTATACCACTTGTTAGAGAGTTAAACCGACTTGTCTGTTGGCCATCCCACCGAACGGTTCCAGCTCCTTCATTTTCGCCTGTATGTTTTAATCGTATCCATTCTTTTCCCTGTTCTGCATCCCTTGCAACTACACAAGGGATGCTGTCCAAAAGGGAGTCGTCTACTACTCCATTCAAGCGTTTAAATTCTCTTTTTAGTTTTATAAGTTCATCGGGGATTAGATCAGGTTCATTTATTAACTTCAGTGCAGTAACACGCCGGTTTCCCTCAAGAACCAACCATTGCTTTTCATAAGGACAAACGAGAATAACATCAGTTGGGTTTAACCCATGTTTAATAATATGTTCAGCAAGAACGACCAGTTTTTCCCTTTGATCATCGATCATAGACAATATGGTTTCAGTTTGATATTTCACAGGAATAAAGCGAGGATTGCTGGAATTGAGAAGCAAATCAGCTATTTTAACTTCTTGGTATACATATTTCTTCTCTGCCATTTCGTTTTCCCCTTTAACTGTCAAAATTCGCTTTTATCATACTACACCCCTTTCCCCTTGTCAATTTGCAATCGGTGAGCCCGATAGTGATCTGAATTGCACCGCAGTGCCTTCTGATCTTGGAATTGCTCACTTCAGCCTCTTTCCGTCCAGTATAGCATCAAAGTTTTTGGCCCCTCTGGTCGGCGAGTTTTGACCAGAGGGGCCTTTTCTTTGTATCAGTATCTCAGGTTTTGAGCCGCTGAGTGACTCTACTGTTTTAGGCAGGGGTGTTTTTGCACGGCTCATAGCTCGAACCCCGCCGTGATCCCAGCCAGACGGGCGGTGTCTTTACGCACATAGTAGAGTTCGGTGATTTCAGAGGTAGAGTGGCCCAGGAGGTCCGCCACCTGGCGTGGCGATAGGGCCTTGATAGTGCCGTCGGGCAGCTTCACGCCGTTGACCAGGTTGGTGGCGAAGGTGTGACGGAGGCTGTGCAGACCCTTCTGCTCGATCCCCGCCGCTTCAAGGATTCGGTAGTAGCGTTTGCGGAAGTTCACCGGTTTGGTGTAGCCGCCGCTTTCGTCCGCAATCAGCGGTGCGTTCTCCCCGAAATACCGCTCCGCTCTCAAATCCAGGATGGCATCCACAGCGGATTGGTTCAGCGGCACGTCCCGCTTGCTGGAGGCGGTTTTCAGCTTTCCCACCTTCATCTCCATCCCGCCGGCGGCATCTGTGCCGTTTCGCTTGGCGATCTCCTTCACGCCCCGCTGGAGGTGGATGGCCCGGCGATCCAAGTCGATGTCGTTGTTCAGCAGTCCCAGCACCTCACAGGTGCGGAGGCCGGTGTTCAGCATGAGGACGTAGGCGGAAGACTGCTGGTAGATCCGTTTGCCGTTGCCCCATCTCCGCACAGCCTCGGCCTTGAAGCGTTCAATTTCAGAGGGCGAGAAGGTCGTCACCGTCTCGAAGGTGGGCAGGTTCTCTTTGCCCTGGGCGGCCAGGAAGTTTGCCCGCTTGATCATGGGCGCGGCAGGCATGGGGTTCTTCGTGACGAGTTCCTGCTGGGTGAGGTAGCGGAAGTAGTCGGTGAGGAGGTTGTGGACTTTCTTCACGGTGGTGTAGGCGAAGCACACGGCCATCCAGTGATTGAGGGTGGCCTTGACGTCCGCCGAGGTGACGTCGCCCACCACTTTGTCGCCCAGCGGAGGGTAGACCAAGTGGGTGGCGGTCCACTCCAGCCGGTCATAGGTGGTGCGCTCCACCGAGGGGAATTTGAACACCCGGAGCCAGTTTTTCATGCTGTCTTCCAGCTTGGCTTTGGACTCGTCCGAGGCGGTGAGCTGATGTTTGAAGTCCGCGATGTACTCGGTGATCTTGGCCTTGACCTCTGGCTTGGAGGTCCCGCAGAAGGATTTGCGCTTTCGTTCTCCTTGCTCATCGAGATACCAGACCACGCCGTTCCAGCGGCCATCGGTGCGCTTGAACACGTTGCCGTTGGTTAGTAACTTCTTTTGCACTGTGAGTCACCTCCGTTCCTTTTCCTCGCCTGCTCTTCGCTTTCATTGTCGAAGGAATAGGACGGCAGTTCGCCCAGCTCCTGTTCGACCCCTCTGGCCAGCCTGATGCCGGAGAGAAAGCTGTCCAGCGAGGTCTGATCCCGCAGGTCGTCCTCCAGATCCAGTAGATGGAGCAACAGGACCCGCTGGCTTTTACCCAGTTGTCTGCGTAGTTTCGTGAGGATTCTGTCTCGCTTACGCTGTATCCTCATCGCTTCGGGTGACACTTTGCTGAACCGTTCGTGGAGTGCTTTCAGGTATTCGGGCATGGCGGTCGCCTCCTTTTCCAGCAACACACAATACCAGTAAACAGAGAGAATAGCCAAGGGTAAGGCGTACAATTATCAAACTGTTATCATTTGTTTGCGGGTGTGCTCTCTTGTTTTAGGCATGGAACTTTTTGCACCACTCGGAAGGCCGCGGTGTCACGCTTTAGGGTCCCGCAGCCCTTGATTCTCTAAGGCTCAAAACCGCGAAACGTGAGGAGTCTGTGTATTTACCTTATCCCTCTGAAAAACGGACTTACAAGCGTGACATGGGCTCTCTGCTTTCTACGCATTTCGGAGCTTCACAATCCTTGATTCTCTAAGGCCCAAAACCGCGAAACAAGGGGGGCCTGTGTAGTTACCTTACCACCCCTCGAAATCGGTTTCTATATGCGTGGAAAATCCTTTTTCCAAAAGGCGGGGCCGCTCCATTTGCGGATGAAGCGGCCCCCGAATCCTTGTGCGATCAGGTCACATACACCCGGTACTCCGTGTGATTATACACGCCATCCTTGTACAGATCCCACGCCTCCACCGAGTAAGTCCCCGGCGGGCAGGAGTTGAACAGCTTGGTCAGTTCACTGTCCCGCCAGGGCCAGAAGGACCACGCGGGGGCGCTGTCCGGGATGGTGAGACTGATGCGGACGTAGGGCGTTCCCTTGGAGCCGTATTTCAGACGACCATTGATGCTGGTTTCAGGGTTTGACCCTGCCAGATTCATGAGGGTGTACTGCATCCGGCGGGTCTCGTAGAGGTTGTGGACGTAGAGGTAATCCCCGCTGGAGTCCTGAAAGTGCCTCGCCTCCGGCGTGGGCAGTTCCACCGTGGGGAAGCTGCTCCAGTCGCAGGTGGGCGTGGGCAGAGGGGGGAGCGGGCCGCTGGAGAAAGCGTTGTTGTCCCAGTGCCTGACATCGGTGACGGTGTATGTGGTACCATCGTCGCATGGGATCACGTCGCCTACCTTGGGGACGTACTGGCTGCCGTCCGTCGGCAGGGTCACGGTACCTTGCGGCTTTGCGAACTCTCCCTTCTGACCGTCCGGCGCCACGCCGGTGTAGGGCTTGTCCGACTCGAGCTGGACGGTGCCGTCCCAGTAGACGTTGAAGCCCACTTTGGCCCCGATATCCCGCAGCCGGACATAGTTCTCGTCGTTGATCATGTACGCGGTGAGTTCCGTCCTCTGGCCGTCGATGTAGACGGCGCAGTTGCTCCGGTAGGCGGTGAGCCATGCGGCGGCCGCCTGGGCTCCGCTGGTGAGCGTTACTCCGGCGAGGATGCCGACGACTACGAGCAGCAGATTCTTGATATGGTTTTTCATCCGTGTGGCCTCCTTCTGGTATTGTTTTGGCGCTTTCGCAACGCAAATACTACCAGCAATCAGAGAGAATAGCCAGAGCTTTTCGGCGGAGTTATCACTTTGTTAACAGCTGAAATTCTCTCGCCGCCGGAGCCTTTTACCACATCATCGTCATCCCGAAGCCGTGCTGTTGCTCGTATTCCTCGTCATCATCCACCATGTACTGGGCGTGTTCCAGCTTGTGGCCCATGGCCAGCAACTTCTCCACCTCTTTGTCGCTGTGGTGGATCGTCTCCAGATGGAACCGATCGTTGTCCCCGATGGCCAGCGCGTCCAGGATGGACGCGATCTCTGAGACGATATCGTCGACGGTGATCTCCGGGTCATAGTATCGACGGTCCTCCAGATAATCACACCCGCCCATCTCGAAGTAGTTCTCCATGTTTTCCCGGAGCAGCGTGTCATCGAACAGCTTGTTGTCCCGGCAGCGGAAGTTTTCCGGCGTGGTATAGGTGATATATTTTTGATTGGGCTCCCACTTCACACCATAGCCCCAGGCGTTCATCGTCTCGATGAATTCCTCCCGCGTCCTGGTCTGCTTCATCGCCTCGCGGATTACGAAGCGGAGATCCTTTTTCCACTTTGGGATGCGCCTGCGGTCCGCCTTCGTCTCGGTGACGGACAATCCATACTTCAGACACAACTGATTGGAGTACTCCTTGACCATCTGCATCTCTCTGGCGCTCTGATGATACTTCTTCCCATTCTCGAAGTTCACCGAGTTCAGGATGATGTGGTTGTGGATGTGAGCGGTGTTCATATGGGTGGCGACGAGACATTGATAGCCCTTGAAGTACTCCGCCAGCTTCACGCCGATCTCGTGAGCCGTCTCGAAGTCCAGGGGGTCGTCGGGAGAGAAGGACTGGACGATGTGGTAGTAGGCGCGGCCGTCGGTCTTGTCAAAGAGTTTTTTCACCGATTCAAATTCATCGAGGGCTGTCTCCGCCACGCAGTTCACGCCGGAGATGAGGCTGTCCACCGTCTTCTCCCGGTTGGTGACGTAGTCCAGGATACCCTTCAGACCCCGCGAGACAGCAATGAATTTAACGCTTGCCATGTGTTTCGGTACACCTCCAGAAAGGGTTTGAGATCCACGAAGGAGATCCGTCCTTGTCTCGCCAGCACCACCAGTTGGTTGAGGTTGTTTCCCTGACGACGCAGCTCGGTGGTGAGTTCACGGAGCGGCGCCGTCTCGATGACGGTCTGGCCCAGGGCGGCCTTGCGGACGAACTCGCTGGTGGTCTTCCCCGCTCTCTTAGCTCGTCGCTCGATCTGTTCCTTTTCCCAGGGAGCCACCCGCAGGTGTATATACTCTGATTTCGGCATTGGTCTTCTCCTTCCTTCCGTACTCAAAGGGGTGCGGGCTTGCCCGCTTCTGCGTCGAGGCGCGGCGGCGGGCAAGGCCCGCCAGCCGTGACACGAACGCAAAACTTGTCATTCCCGAAACGGGAATTTTTTGCCCTGGTCGGCCCCCTCTGCCCTGCCCTGAAACTGGGTCTGAAACCGGGGGCACATTTTTGCGAAATCCGATGGGATGGGCACGGATGCCACCCCGCCGGCAGGCGGGCCTCAAATCGGCTTAACGGGGCAAACAGGGGGTAAATCAGCGGGGACCTCCTGGGGGATCTTCGGGAAGCGGCCCCGCGCCTTTTTATCAGCAGAGGGCGGATCACGCGGGGAGCAGATCGGCGGCGGAGTCTTTTCCTTGTTCCCATGAGTATTGTTCGTCCGCAGCTGTTGGAGGGGGGGCCTCCACCTGATGGAGGGGCGGCAGGTCCAGCACGAGGTATCGGTTGCTGGTCTGGCGGTTGCCGCTCTCGCTGTGCCGGTGTTCGATCTCTATGAACCCCCGCCGCTCCAACTCTTGGAGCGCGCTGCGGGCTGTGTTCTCAAAACAGCCGCAGCATTTTGCGATCGTCCGAACCGCCGGCCAACAGAACTTTTTCTGCCCTGCCGCGCACACGATGTAGCTGTACACCGATAGCTGCGCCGGGGTGAGTTGATAGCTGAAGACCGCGTTGCTCATTTTGTAGTGCCGTTCTCCCAGGATCATTTGTGGGCGTTCATTCCTTTCAAATTTTTTTGTACTTGCATAGTTCTCACTTGACTTTTCCAGCCTTATGTCGTAGACTTAATTTAGACCTGTCTACGATGTGTCGTCAGGGCTAGTATAACACGGCTGCTATTCGCTGTCAAGACACACCGTAGAAATATTTACGCTATGTCTATTGGAGGCCGCTATGCTGAGTTACGAATTCAAGACCTACCTCTCCAACGACACGGAGCACTACTATCGTGTGGCGCGCGGTTTGGAAGACTCCGCCGTCAGAGTCGGGAGCGATACCTTTCCATCCGCGCTGATCTCTTTTTTGGATCTGGACGTCAGCACGTTCGCTCCTGTGTTTCAGAAGATCGCCGACCTGCTTTGGTCGCTGACGCTGACGAAGGAAACCCGCTTTGCGGATGAGGCGAAGGATTTGCTGCTCTCTCTGCTCCCCGTTCACATCTACTTCGAGTTCGTCTGCCTGGACTGGAGCTGGCGGATCGACCGCGCGGTGATGCTTGACGATTACTCAGAGAATGTTCTGGACCGGCATGGGCTGATCCACATGGCGGAGGAACTGGAGTCCGTGCAGAGACAGGTGAGCGACCTGTTTGCCTCAGTGCTGGACGCTGACAGTGAGGACTGGCAGGTGGAAGAAAAACTGACGGCCTACTACAAGGCCGTCAGAGAGGAGAAGGGGCGGATGTTTGAGTTCCGGCCCCAGCCGATGAGTTATGAGCTGATGAACGACGAGGTGTTCACCGAGGTGCTGTGTCCGCAGACGATCCACGACCTGGTGGACTACCATCTGCGGGAGTGCCTGAAGCGGCAAGTGAGGATGCGGCGTTGCAAGAACTGCGGGCGGTGGTTTGCATTGACCGGGCACCTGGGCGTGGAGTACTGCGACCGGCCCATCGACGACAGAGGACACACCTGCCGGAGTTTGGGCGCGGCCATCCAGTGGACGATCCGGAAGAAAGAGGACGTGGTGTTTGCCGACTACCGTAGGGAGTACAAGAAGCGGTTTGGCTGGATCAGGAAGGGGAAGATCACGAAGATGGAGTTTTACAAATGGAGCGCCGCCGCTCAGAAGAAACGGAAGGAGTGCGAGGCGGGGGAGATCACCGCAGAGGAGTTCGGGAAGTGGCTGGCGGAGTCATGAGATAGAAGGAGCGCGGGGCTGACCATTATCGGTCAACCCCGCGTTTGCGATTTGTGATCCGGATGACGTTGTTCGCAGTTCTCGTTCACTTGAATGCAGACCCTCGGTCATTGAAAGGGTACCCGCAATTTTGAGCAGGTTAGAGTAGGGATAAGCATATTACGAGTCAAGAGGAGAGTATCCAGTTATTATTCAACTATAAAATGATCGATATCAGAAATCCGACACAGGTATATATGGTCATCTTCTGTCTTTTTTTGTTCGCCATCATTCATAAAATAAATGCATCCTGTAATATAGATCCACCTCTCATCACCGCTTGTATCTCTGCCATGATAATGGCCATAGACACTATAGCCAGGATCGTCTTTGAAATAAATCCTGAGGTTTGTGCCTTCTTTTTTGTCTAGCAAAGTTTCTAAAACGTCTGATTTAGGTGATACTCTAAATTTTGAAATAAAAAAATTTGTCACTGCCGGTGAATTGATTAATTTGCAGATAAGAAGCGCAAGAAGGACAGCTATGAATGATGACATAACAATTTGAAATTGCCAAGTGCCTAAGAACTGAACATGAGCTAACAGATGCGCAATAAGTCCACAACTGCCCATAAGCAAGTAACTTAAAACACAACTTGCAATTAACTGAATATTAGTGGAATAGTTTCTTCCAGAAACAAACATAAAAAAAGCTATGCCAACATACCCAGGAATAAAATATTGAAGGATGAGGGGAAGGTTATTAATGATATCAAGCACGGTTTTTCAACTCCTGTGTCATTTGCCCTGTTTCGGTGGGTGCGAGCTCATCTTGTCTGGATTTAATGGTTTCTCTTTTGGAGTTTCTTTATGGTCATGTTGTAGATGAGAACCGCCTGCAGACGAGTTGGAACGACCACTGTTGTTGGTTAATTTGTTGTTTCCCATTATAATCACTCCGATTCATATATTGTAAAAGCTTTTTGAATTACGAAAACACAAAAATTATACTACAGTATGTGATTTTGTGCAAGCATTGACTCCCAAGCCATAGCGCTTCAGAGTCTGGCCGTTCCTTGTTGTAATTTCTACCTGTTTGTGGTATGTTTGTACTATGATTTTGAAAGAGCTGGTCAGAACTCATGAGGACAAGGTCGTGATTGCGTGATTGATATGAATCTCAAACTGGATAACTGGAAGAAGCGGCTGTTGGATCTGGGCAAGCGGAATCAACTGCTGAACTATCGAGACACCCGCAGATCCAATCTCAGAATCACGAAACCAGAAATCTTCAGCCTTTGGGACAGCTTTGTGGTCAACGAACAACCGTTGGAGTTTCCTCTTGCCGATGATGAACAGGTAAGCGGTGAGCAGCTGACGCTGCTGGATGGTGAAGACACCGCAGGAGTATATGAACCCGCAGTTCTCACCAACAAGTCCGTGAAGGATCAGCAGGCAACGCTCCGCAACCTCCGCAACAAGGCCAGGACCATTATGGAGGAGCAGGGTGTCAACGTCCTCTATTTGTCTTTTGGCTTTCTGCGTTGGACTGAGGCAGCCCAGTCACGGTATCAGTTCGATTCCCCGCTTGTTTTAGTTCCTGTCACGCTGAGTTGGGAGTCTATCACCGCACCCTTTGTGCTCTCTCTGCATGAGGATGAAATCGTTGTCAATCCGACCTTGGCGTACAAGATGGAAAATGACTTCGGGGTCAAGCTGCCCGACCTTGACCCGGAGGGGACTCTATCTGATTACTTTTCGAGGGTGCGGGACATTGTCTCTGCCCTGCATTGGGAAGTGGTGCCGGAGGTAGGATTGAGTCTGTTGTCTTTCCTGAAAATCAATATGTATCACGATTTGGAGAGGCACAGAGAGGCCATTTTGAACAATCCCGTGATCCGCACGCTCGGCGGTGATGCAAGCGCTGTTGACCACGACCTTTCCTTCCTGGAAGACTTTGATCACGACGCCAATATCACGCCGGAGAACACATTTCAAGTGGTGGACGCGGATTCGAGCCAGCAGGATGCGATTATCTGCGCGAAGCGGGGGATTAGTTTTGTACTGCAGGGCCCGCCCGGTACCGGGAAAAGCCAGACCATCACCAACATTATCGCGGAGTGTCTGGCAGATGGCAAAAAGGTTCTGTTTGTTTCCGAGAAGATGGCCGCCCTTGAGGTCGTTCACAAGCGCCTGAAGGATGCCGGCCTGGACGATTTCTGTCTCATCTTACATAGCCATAAGGCGAACAAGAAAAGCACACTGGATCAGCTTGGCCGTGTGCTGAATTTGGCGCACCAAAAGGCGGCTTTGAGTGAAGAAGCCCATCAAAAGCTGTCGCAGTTGGCTGATGACAAGAAACGGCTCAACGACTACTCCGCGGCCATCTTTACGGTGATCGAGCCGCTTCACAAAACCATATACGAGGCCAATGGCGAACTGGCCAATCTCCAGAGCTACGAAGAGGTTATCTTTTCGATTCCCGAAGTTCGGCAGACCACGCCCCAGATTTACAACGGCTATATCAATCAACTGACCAAATTCAAGAATACGATCACGGGGTTGAGTATCGACTATCAAAATACCCCTTGGCGCGATGCGAATGCAGAGTACGTCACCAATGAATTGCGGCACGATATCAACGCGCATTTGAGCGCGCTGATTCCTCAGTGCGGCCAGACACAAAAAATCTACGACAATATCAACGACGCACTGGGACTTACGCTGGATTCTTCGTTCTCCGAATGGGAGCAGAACATTGCCTTGCTGGGGGACGCTTCGCAGGCGCCCAAGATCCCGGTGTTTTGGATCACTGAGGGCGACATCGCTGCTCTCAGTCAAGAGGCTGCTCTGGGCAAGGATCTTCAGGCAGAGTGCCTTGGGCAGCGTGATGTGGTCTTGTCTCTGCAAAAGGAGATCAAACAAAACGATCCGGCGGCAGACTTTTCGAGGTTTGAACAGTTGCTGACTGTAGCCGAGATCGAACAGCATACCGCCGCCATCAAGTCGCATATTTCTCAAAGCCCTTACTACACGAAATGGGCAAGTTGTTCCGACTGGGCGGCAGTCAAAGCCCTTTATGCGGAGATGAGCGGTTGTGTTGAGGAATGTACCGCTCTTATCGAGGCCGTCACGAATGGGTTTGAACGGGAGATATTCTCTATCGACTACAAGGCCATGTATCTCCGATTCAAAGCAGACTACACTTCATTTTTCAAGGTTTTCAACGGACAATACCGGGCCGATAAGCGGCTCGTCCAGGGACTTTGCCGTGAACCGGGAAAAAAGTTTTCGGATGATGAGATCATTTCGCTGCTGAATCAACTCCGGCGGCTGGATGAACTCAGGGAGCAGTTGTCGGGAAAGGAGGGCCTGCTGTCTGCTGCGTTTGGAAACCTTTATCAAGCGGAGCGGACAGACCTGCCCGCCCTGAAAGCGTATCTTATTGCGTATGATCTGATGTGCCAGTGTTTGGATGCTCTTGAAAAGCTGCAAACCAGCACTGTGGCCTTTGATGAAAACGAGGACTTCTTCAGGGCGCATTTCGGTTCGCTTTTTGTGGGATTGGATACCGATTGGGAGCAGATCCAGTCTGTGCTGGCCTGGGCGGAGCAGTTCCGGGAGCGTTATGGCAACGCTGTCACATCCAGCGAAACTTTCCTGAAACACATTTTTTCCTCTGACGAGAAAACCGCGCTATGTGCTCAGTATAGTGCGGAACTGCGTCATGTCTATGATGCGTTTCGGCCGGAGTTTGATTGGTTCCAGGCGTTGTTCGATCCCGTGGACGAACTTTGCCATACGGAAATGCCAAAACTCGCCGCCCGTATGGGGGACTGCCAGAACAACCTTGCCGCGCTGGAGGAATGGATCGACTTCCGCACCGCCCGCAGCCGCTGTTATGATGTCGGCCTGAGAGAGTACATTGAGAAGGTCGAAGCGAAGAATGTCCAGGCTGATCGTATCGTTCCTGTGTTTAAGAAGCGGTTCTTCCGGCTTTGGCTGGACAGTGTTTTGCTGGAGTACCCGGTTGTAGCCAATTTCCGCCACAAAGTGCAGGAAAACACGATCCAAGAGTTTGCCCAGTTGGACAAGCTCCAGTTCTCCATTGCCCGCTCCCGTATTCGTTCCCGGCTGATAAACGGTCTGCCGTCCCTGGACCACTTCACCAGCGGTGTGGACGAGGTAAGCGTTCTGAAACGGGAACTCGGCAAACAGCGCCGCATCATGCCCATCCGTCTGCTGTTCAAGCGGATTCCCAACCTGATCCTCTCCCTGAAACCCTGCCTGATGATGTCGCCCCTCTCGGTCAGCCTGTTCCTGGAATCGGATGCCTTTATGTTCGATACGGTCATTTTTGACGAGGCGTCCCAGGTCTGCACGGAAAACGCCATCGGCGCCATCCTGCGTGGCAAGCAGGTCATCATCGCCGGGGACAGCAAGCAGCTGCCGCCCACTAACTTCTTTACCGCGAACGCGGGAGAGAGCGACTTCGACACCGACAGCGATAACGAGGATGAGTATGACGACACCGCGGGTTACGAGTCCATTCTGGACGAGGCCGCGCTGCTGCCGGAGCGCACCCTTTTGTGGCACTATCGGAGCCGCCATGAACACCTGATCGCGTTTTCCAACGCCAAGATTTATAAGAATAACCTGATTACATTCCCCTCCAATGTGGACCGTATGCCGGACATCGGTGTGGAATACATCTATGTGCGCGCCGGGTTTTATGACCGGGGCGGGCGAAAGGGCAATACCATCGAGGCCGCAAGGGTGGCCGAACTGGTTTTCGAGCATTTCAGGAAATTCCCCAAGCGTTCCCTCGGCGTGATCGCCTTTGGCGAGGTCCAGCAGATGGCCATTGATACCGCGATCCGCAAGATGCGGTTGGAGCATCAGGAGTTTGAACCATTCTTCCGTGAGGACGAACATGATGCGTTCTTTGTCAAGAGCCTGGAGAATGTCCAGGGCGACGAGCGGGACACGATCATCTTCAGCATCGGCTACGCGAAAGACGCCACCGGCGTTATGCGGATGAATTTCGGCCCGCTGAGCCAGGTGGGTGGGGAACGCCGCCTGAATGTTGCGATGACCCGCGCCAAGTACAATGTCAAGCTGGTCGGTTCCATTATGCCGACGGACATCGACATTGACCGGGTCAGTGCGGACGGTCCGAAACTGCTCCGCAGTTACATCGACTACGCCATCAACGGCCCCTCCGTTTTGGCCAGCGAGATCACTGAGCAGGACATGGTGGAGCATGACTCGCCTTTTGAGGCCGCGGTTTACAACTTCCTGGATCGGAAGGGGTACAAGCTGGCAACGCAGGTCGGCTGTTCCTGCTTGATATGGCCGTCAAGCATCCGACGCTCAGTGGGCGATATGTCCTGGGCATTGAGTGTGACGGGGCCTCTTATCACTCCGCACGGACCGCGCGTGAGCGGGATCGGCTGCGTCAGGATGTGCTGGAGAGCATGGGGTGGAAAATCTATCGGATCTGGTCCACGGACTGGATCAAAGATCCCATCACCGAGGGGAACCGGCTGGTTGAAGCGGTAGACGAGGCCATCTCCAGCTATGTGGAGAATTTCCCCGAACCCATCCGAAATGACAAGCCGGATGCGGCAGCGGGACCGGATGAGTTCATAACAGTGGAGGAAAAGCCCGTAGACGTGGAAAAAGCGGCAAATCCATACGGTTTTGCCGCACCGGTGGACACTGATTTCAAGCAGCTTCCCCGTGATCGCTCCGGGTATCTCCGAATGACCGACTGCGTTGAACTGCTGGTCAAAAATGAGTATCCGATCCATTATGAATTGCTGTGCCAGCGGCTCAGCCCCCTTTTGAGGCGGGAGAAGGCCACATCTGTGGTTCGCCGGGAGGTTGACTATGCGTTGAGGTCTATCAAGGACCGGGTCGTGAGAAAAGGCGACTTCCTCTATCCGGCGGATTATACGGAGATCCCTGTCCGGCAAGCCAACGGCAGACCCATCAAGCATATCAGCACGGATGAACTGGCCGCCGCGCTGCTGCTCGTTTTGAGGCAGTGCGTTGGCACGACCCGTGCGGCCCTGATTGACGAGACGACGAGAGCCTATGGGTTCAATCGGCGCGGGGCGAATATCGTAAGTGCGATGAATGCGGCGTATGAGCAGTTGGTGGCAGAGGGGAAAGTAACAGAGGTTGATGGGAAGGTTGTTTTGATATGAACTGACCGTAATGCAAAGTTAAGTAGCGAGCCAAGAAAAAGTGATAGTGGCTGGAAAAGTTATGGTATTTAGAAAATGCAACGCGCAGATTGAGCTACGATTAGAAATATACGTATAGCAAGAGGTGTACATATGGCAGAATTTTATATCCGTGGAGTTTCATATTCATTGGATGAAATTGCAGACTTAACTGAAAGTGATTTTGCGGTGCAAAGAATTCAGACGATGCCATCAAGCCTATACAAATATTATCCAAACACAATTGATTTAAAAAATGACCGGAACTATTCCAAAGAAGCATTAGAGAATAATACGGTATATTTGCAACAACCCTGTCAATTTGACGACCCTTATGACAGCACGATTCAAATTGATGAGCAAGAGTTTGCGTACCACCGCATAGCATATTACGCTCAGCTATGTGGGCTCGAAATCTCTCCTGAATGGGACTATTCAAAAATTGCGTATGAGTTTTCTTGCTATTTATATCAGAGACTAGCATCGGGCAAGCAAATATCTGATATATTTCCAGCCGTATTGAACAATAAAGATACACTAGAACTGAGGCATGAAAACTTTACCCTGTCGTTACAATTGGGGCTATATGAATTTCAACAAGCCCCGAATGCTTGGGCGCAAGCATTTTATAAAGCTATCCATCAAGAATATGTTAATCTGAATTATGGATTGATGCAAAAATTTCGGGTATCTTGTTTTACGGAGTCTCCGTACTCTATGTTGATGTGGGCGCATTACGCAGATAATCACAGGGGTTTTTGTATAGAATACGAGATTCCTCCGTACACAGAACCATACATTAAACTGTATCATAATTTGATGCCAGTTATTTATAGTGACGTAAGGATATCTGTCCTTGATCAATGTGTGCGTTCTTTGCAAATGCCAAAATTAACTTCTGACGTTCTGTGGGATATTTTTAAATACGGTCTGCTTATGAAGAATGTGGTATGGAAATATCAAAACGAATGGCGGCTTATTTCTTTTGATGATATGTTAAGTAGTGACAATCAATACAACTGTAATTTTTTTAAGATAAAGAAAGTATATTTGGGGAATAAAATGAGTGCCCAAGAAAGAATGAGAATTATTTCAGTCTGCAAAGAAAAGTGTATCCCATATACGGGAGTTTTGGTGGCATCCGATAAATATGAAATGCTAAATTGTAAACAATTATGCGAAATGTGTCCTAAATTGACTTGTTGTGAAAAGGATAATAATGGCCTGTAAAAGATTTTGAACGAACGATAGTTTCACAATCTACTCTTTCATTGATTAGGTGTATTAATTATTGAGCCACTTACTTGTTTTTCGATCTTCGCTATGGTAAAATAATCACGAGAAGAACAGAGGCAAAGAGGTGTGTATAGTGGAGGAAGCGGTTCGTTTTTCTCTTGGTGAATTTGTGTTTGAGTACGATGAAGCGAAAAACAAGAAGAACATTGAAAAGCACGGTATTTCTTTCCGTACCGCTGCTCGTGTGTTCTTCGACTATGACCGTATCGAATTGTTTGATGAAGAGCATAGCGAACATGAGGATCGCTATCACACCATAGGGGACGCTTCTGCCGCCACTATTATTGGGAGTTTGGGCGTAGGTGAGGCGCGATATGGCGACATCCTATTTGTGGTATACACTGAGCGTATGACAGTTTCTCAGGATGGAAAGCCTTTAGAAGTAACAAGGTTGATTTCAGCCAGAATGGCAACGAATTTTGAAAGGGGGATTTACTATGGCAAACACGGCTGATAGTGCCTATAAACGGGTGCAGGAGTTGGCGTTCACTGAGCATGAACGTGCGGAGCTGGATCGGGCAAGGAGTATGCCGGTTACGTTTGACGAGGACTGTCCTGAGACGACCCCCGAACGCGCGCTACGTTTTCGACGGGTCAACCCTGTTCGACGGACGGCACAGTAAGGGCCATAGCATCAAAAAAGCATCAACCGCAGAGGGATGACGCCCATGCGATTCCGCAATCGTCTAAATTGAGCGGAAAGTTCCCCGCCAAAGGAATTTTCCAACAGCCACTCCAAAACCGAGTGCCGAGGGTTCGAATCCTTCTGCCCCTGCCACTAAAGCTCCGAAGTCACCTGACTTCGGAGCTTTTTTCGGTACTTTTTTGGCGGGATTATTTTGGGGAGACCGAGTCCGATGCCCGAATGGCGCTCAAATCGTGCCATCCGGCGTCAACGATCCCGCCCCGTTCCGTCGGGTACAGCACCAAAATAGCATCAAAGTTTTCAGCCCCTCTGGTCGGTGGGTTTTGACCAGAGGGGCGTTTTCTTTGATTATGTGTCTCAGTTTTTGGGCTACTGAATGGCTCAACTGTTTTAGGCAGGGTAATTCTTGCAGGTTCACAGCTCAAATCCCGCCGTGATCCCGGCCAGACGGGATGTGTCCCGTTTGACGTAATAGAGTTCCGTGATCTCTGAGGTGGAGTGGCCCAGGAGGTCCGCCACTTGGCGGGGCGAGAGAGCTTTGATGGTGCCATCGGGCTGCTTCACGCCGTTCACCAGGTTGGTGGCGAAGGTGTGACGTAGGGAGTGCAGACCTTTCTGTTCGATCCCGGCTGCCTCAAGGATGCGATAGTAGCGCTTGCGGAAGTTCACCGGCTTGGTGTAGTTCCCGTTCTCGTCGGCAATCAGCGGGCTGTCTTCCCCGAAGTACCGCTCCGCTCTTAGCTCCAGGATGGCGTTCACCGCCGCCTGGTTCAGAGGCACATCCCGCTTGCTGGAGGCGGTTTTCAGCTTTCCCACCTTCATCTCCATCCCGCCAGCGGCCTCCACGCCGTTGCGTTTGGCAATCTCTTTCACGCCCCGCTGGAGGTGGATCACCCGGCGGTCCAGGTCGATGTCGCTGTTCAGCAGGCCCAGCACCTCACAGGTGCGCAGGCCGGTGTTCAGCATCAGGACGTAGGCTGCCGATTGCTGGTAGATTGGTTTGCCGTTGCTCCATCTCCGCACAGCCTCAGCCTTGAACTTTTTGATTTCAGAGGGGGAGAAGGTCGTGACAGTCTCGAAGGTGGGCAGATTTTCCTTGCCCTGGGCGGCCAGGAAGTTCGCTCTCTTGATCATGGGGGCCGCCGGCATGGGGTTCTTGGAGACGAGTTCCTGTTGGGTCAGGTAGCGGAAGTAGTCCGTAAGAAGATTGTGGACCTTCTTTACGGTTGTGTAGGCGAAGCCCTGGGACATCCAGTAGTTGAGTGTGGCCTTCACGTCGGCGGAAGTCACGTCGCCCACCACCTTGTCCCCCAGCAACGGATAGACCAGGTGGGTGGCTGTCCATTCCAGCCGGTCGTAGGTGGTGCGTTCCACGGAGGGGAATTTGAATACCCGGAGCCAGTTCTTCATGCTGTCCTCCAACTTGGCCTTGGATTCATCGGAGGCTGTGAGCTGGTGTTTGAAGTCCGCGATGTACTCGGTGATCTTGGCCTTGACCTCTGGCTTGGAGGTTCCACAGAAGGATTTGCGCTTGCGCTCTCCCTGTTCGTCCAGGTACCAGACCACGCCGTTCCAGCGCCCGTCGGTGCGCTTGAACACATTGCCGTTGGTCAGCAACTTTTTCTGCATGGCGAGTCACCTCCTTTTTGCTTTGCTTGTTCCTCGTTTTCGTCGTCGAAGGAGTAGGGCGGCAGTTCACCCAGCTCCTGCTCGATCCCTCTGGCCAGCCGGATGCCGGAGAGGAAGCTGTCCAGGGAGGTCTGATCCCTCAGGTCGTCCTCCAGATCCAGCAGGTGGAGGAGCAGGACCCGCTGGGACTTACCCAACTGTCCTCGCAGGCGGGCGAGGATTCTGTCTCGCTCACGCTGTATCTTTATCGTTTCAGGTGACACTGTGGTGAACCGTTCGTGCAGGGCTCTCAGATATTCTAGCATGGCGGTCGCCTCCTTTTCCAGCGACACATAATACCAGCAATCTGAGGAAATAGCCAGGGGTAGCGGGCAGAATTATCAAACAGTTATCATTTTCCGGGCAGCGTTTCCTTGTTTACTTGCGGAGTAATTGCTGCCCTCCTTTTTTCTGCGAGTTTGGCCCAAAAAATGCCTCTTATCCCCGTTTGGAACCCGGTCAAGGGTTTGAAAACCGGGCATTTCTCAGAGGAGTCATCCCCGAAGTGAACCCCGCGCCGAAAAAGAGACCCCCGCCGTGAAAACCAACAAAGCCCTTGAAGCGACCCGCGTTGCGGGGCGCTGTGGACTGCGCGAGGGGGCAATAGACCCCCGCGCTTTAACCCGCACTTCTTTCGTCCCCTCTGCCCTGCCCTTGTTTGGTGAAAACGCCGGAGGAAATCGGGGCGAAGGTAGCCTTGAAAAACGGGCGAGTTTCGGGGCAAATCGCCGGGGATGAGCACGGATGCCACCCCGCCGGCAGGCGGGCCTCAAATCGCCTCACGGGGGCAAACAGGGGGTGAAGCGGATGGGGGCCGACCTTGCGCTTTTTTATCAGCAGAGGATGGATTGCGCGGGGAGCGGATTGGCGGCGAGGTTTTTTCTTTGTTCAATTTGTTTTGTTCCTCTGTTGTTTATGACAGGGGGTGGGGCTGAATTTCTCAAGGGGGGCACTTCTCTCCCCTGTTCTGCAAAATCGCGCACAGAGTGGGACAGGATAGTGCGGCGGTACTCCCGCTTGCCATCCGCCGCAGAGTATGGTATACTGTTTTTGGAAAACTTGGCTGCTGGTTGAAAAGAGCCCGACGGAATTGCGGCATAGCATCAAAATAGCATCAAAAACAGAGAGATGAAATGGGTGAAACCCCGCAAGCGGCTGAAATAGGTGAGAAGTTCCCCGCCGCAGGAATTTTTTAACAGCCACTCCAAAACCGAGTGCCGAGGGTTCGAATCCTTCTGCCCCTGCCATCAAAAGCTCCGAAGTCACCTGA
>CANQKJ010000012.1 GCA_947624465.1 uncultured Oscillospiraceae bacterium | reverse complement strand
AGATAGAACAGCACCATCACGTCGGCCTGCTTGGACACCTGGATCTTGGTGATCTGGTCCTGGTTGTAGTCCTTCATAATGCCGCCCACGTGGGCCTGGGCCTTGTACTTGGAGAGGTCGATGTCCTTCAGCATCAGGTAGGTGGAGTCCTGGGGCAGCACGTTGTTCTCGTTGGGCCGGGTCAGGAAGATCTTATCCACCTTGTCCGCCCACTGTCCGCGCAGAGCCGCAAGCCCCAGTTTGGCGTCCAGGGCGGCGTACAGCTCCGGCTTCTCGGCTTCCAGCTTGGCGGCGTACTCCATGGCCTTCTGGATGTTCCAGCGGGCCAGGTAGTTGGTGTAGGCGTTGTCGTCCACGTGCTCCTTGTACTCGTCGGGGCCTACCACGTCGTTGATGTGGAGCATCCCGTCGGCCCCCGGCTCCAGACGGCTGTTCCAGAATTTAGCGCAGTCGAAGATCAGCTCGTAGCCGTACCTGTCCATGTAATCCTGGTCGCCGGTGCACATATAGTATTGCCACACGCCGAAGGCCACGTCGGCGGTGATGTGGATCTCGATGAAGCCGGTCCACACCTTGATGAGCTGGCCGGTGAGGATGTCGGTACCCATGTACTCAGGGGTGACCTCGCCGTCGTCCAGCCAGGCGGACTCCCAGGGGAACTGGGCGCCGTCGTAGCCGTTGTGGGCGGCCTTGGCGTGGGCGCCGGGCAGGGACAGATAGCGGTACTCCTCCAGGCTGCGGGCCACCTCCGGCATGGTGAAGATGAAGTAGGGCAGCAGGAAGATCTCGGTGTCCCAGAAGGTGTGGCCCTTGTACCCCTCGCCGGAGAAGCCCTTGGCGCCGATGTTCATGCGGTTGTCGTGGGCGGGGGTCATCAGCTGCATGTGGTACTGGGCGAAGCGGATCAGCAGCTGGTCGAACTCCGGCCCGTCGATCTCGATGGGCACCCGGTCCCACACCTTCTCCTGCCAGCAGGCGGCGGACTCGGCGGCGATGGCGTCGAACCCGTCCGCCTCGTCCGCTTTGAGCTGCTCCAGGGCGTAGGCCTGGATGTCGGCCACGGTATGGCCGGCGGCCTCCTTGTCCCGGGTGGTGTAGACGTTGGCGAACTTCTCCATGACCAGGGTCTCGCTGGCCTTCACGTCGAAGGAGAACTTGGAGAACATCCGGCGGCGCAGGATGTTGATGTCGCTCTTGGGGGTGACGCCCTCGCCGCCCACGGTGAACTTGTGGGTGGCGTCGATGACGAAGGTGATGCCGGACTGGATGGTCCGGGGGACGAATTGCAGGTACTTCTTGTCGTAGAACCGGGTCTGGCCCTCGGTGAAGTGCTGGGAGCCGTCGCAGGTGACCCGGCCGTCGATGCCGGACTGGAAGGTGATCGCCGCATCCGCATCCGGGGTGACGGACACCCGCATGGCGATGGTGTGCAGCCGCTTGAGGGAAACGACCCGCTCAAATTTCAGGGTGAAGGTCTCCCCCTTGGGAGAGGTCCACACCACGTCACGGGTGAGCAGGCCGGTCTTCAGGTCGATGGCCCGCTCGTAGGAGACGATGGCCCCCTGGGTCAGGTCGAACCGGCAGCCGTTCAGGGTCAGCTCAATGTTGGTCACGTCGGCGGCGTTGGGCAGCTCGGTGACCTCCTCCGGGGAGTACTGGTCGAAGGTGCCCGCCACCAGCAAATCTCTCGTCTCGTTCAGATATTTTTCCTCGGTGGCGGAGCGGAGGCCCAGATAGCCGTTGCCCAGGCAGAAGTTGGCCTCCACCTTGCCCAGGGCGCTGGGGTCGAAATTCGTCTCAACGATCTTCCACTCGTTGGCTCTGCTGAAATCAAGCATGGCGGCCGCCTCCTCACAGAATATTGAGCAGATCGCCGAAGGACGTCAGGTCGTAGTCCTCCAGGCCGCAGCCCTTGGCGTCGCCAAACAGGGCCAGGGCGGTCATGCCGCCGGCCTTGGCCGCCTGGATGCCGGCCCTGGCGTCCTCCACCACGGCGCAGTCGGCGGGGGCCACGCCAATCTTCTCGGCGGACTTGAGGAACACCTCCGGGTCGGGCTTGGACCGGGTGATATCGGTGCCGTCGGCGATGGCGTCGAAAAAGTCCCCCAGGCCGATCTGGCCCAGGATGAACTTGGTGTTCTTGCTGGAGGAGCCGATGGACAGCTTGTACCCACGGCGGCGCAGCTCGTTCAGGGTGTCCCGGACCTCGTCGGACAGATCGGCGGGGGTCATGGTCTTGAGCAGCTCCCGGTAGGTATTGTTCTTCTCCTCGGCGAAGGCCTCCTTCTGCTCCTGGGTATAGGTCTCGGCGGCCCGCTCCAGGATGATCTCCAGGCTGGCCATGCGGCTGACGCCCCGGAGCCGGTCGTTGATCTTCTCGTCGAAGTAGATGCCCAGCCGGTCCGCCAACGCCTTCCACGCCTGATAGTGGAATTTGTCGGTGAAGCAGATGACGCCGTCCAGATCGAAGATGACCGCCTTTTTCTCATATTTCATTAGAAATACCTCTTTCCTAACTTGATCTCCCTCTTGAAAAATGTCGTCCCCGCGCCGATCTTTTATTCAAACGCTTTCAGCGCGAACAGCTTTTCGGCCAGCCGGTCCACCTCCTCGGGCACAAAGCCCAGGAAGGGCATATTTTTCATCTCCGCAAAGGACATAGACAGGTTCTCCACATCCCCGCCCAAGGCCATGCCGTAGGCGATGGGCAGCAGCTCCTTCAACAGTTCCATGGCCCGGGGGTCGCCGGTGCAGTCGTCCAGCAGGGTGTTCCAGTTGTAGAGACAGCGGGGGTCGGCCTCCGGGGTGTAGACCAGGTCCGTCACGCCGGCCTCCAGCTCCCGCTCCTCCCGGCCGGGGAGTGCCAGGACCGCCGCGCAGTCGAAGGGGACCTCCACATGGACCCTCACGCTGCCATCCTTCTCGATGGACCAGTTGGCCACGTATCTGCCGCTGGCGGACTGGTAAACACAGTCCATATGGCCCAGACGGGCGCTCAACTGGGGCTGGATGCGCACCCGGCGGCAGCCGGGCTCCAGGGGCTGGAGGCCCGCCAGATGCCGCACGGCGTAGTTTACTACCGAGCCGTAGGCGTAGTGGTTCAGGGAGTTCATCCCCGTGCCGCTGATGGAGCCGTCGTCCAGCACGGAGTTCCACCGCTCCCAGATGGTGGTGGCCCCCAGATTTACGCAGTGGAGCCAGCTGGGGAACTTCTCCTGGAGGAACAAATGCAGGGCGATGTCCCCCATGCCGTTCTCCGCCAGGGTCTCGCACATCAGCGGAGCCCCCACGAAACCGCAGCGGATGCGGTAGCCGTCCTTCTTCAGCCGGTTTTTCAGCCCCGCGATCAGGGCCTCCCTGTCCCGCCAGACGCCGAATTTCAGCGCCGTGACATACCCCGCCTGGGTGTCCATGCACAGCCGCCCGGAGGGGGCGAAGTACTCATCCAGGATGGCGGCCCTGATCTTCTCCGCCAGGGCGGAATAGGCCGCGGCGTCCTCCGCGCGGCCCAGGGCCTCAGCCGCCCGGACCAGCTTGCGGGTGGAGGCGTAGAAGTACATGGAGCCCACGTAGCCGTCCTCCGTGCCCCCCTTGAAGCTCTGCTCCGTGACGCCGTCCATGGCCAGCCAGTCCCCGAAAGTGAAGTTGCAGTCGAAGAGATAGGTGGCCCGGCCGTGGCGCTGCTCGTCGCACCGGCGCATCCACTCTACCCAGTCCCTCATCAGCGGGTAGTTCTCCGCCAGCAGGCCCCTGTCCCCGAAGGCGTCGTACACCGTCATGGGGATGAAGGTGGCCGCGTCGGCCCAGGCCGCCGCCCCCTCCGGGGCCCAGCCGATGTTGGGCAGGTAGGCGGCCACCGCCCCGTCACGGAGGACCTGGTCGCAGCGCAGGTCCCACAGGAACTTGCGGTAGAAGGCCCTGGTGTCCATGAAGAAGGAGGCGGTGGGGGCGAACACCTGGGCGTCTCCCGTCCAGCCCAGCCGCTCGTTCCGCTGGGGGCAGTCGGTGGGCATATCCAGGAAGTTGCTCTTGAGGCCCCACAGGGCGTTGGAGAACAGCTGATTCACCTTGGCGTGGCCGGTCTCCAGCCAGCCGGTGCGCTCCATGGCGGAGTACACCGCCACGCCTTTGAAGTCCGCCGGGTCGGGCTCTCCCGGCCAGCCCTCCACCTTCACATAGCGGAAGCCCATGTAGGTGAAGGAGGGGGCGTACCACTCCTCCCGCCCGTCGGAAATATAGGTGATCTCCGTCTTGGCGTCACGATAATTGTCGTGATAGAAATTGCCGCCCTGTAAGATCTCACCGTGGTTCAGCACGATCTTCGTCCCCGCCGGGAACCGGGCGTGGAAGCGCACATAGCCCGCGAAATTCTGGCCGAAGTCCAGCACCGTCTCCCCCGCAGGGGTGTGGATGACCTCTTTCACCGGCAGCTCCTCCATCTCCCGGAGGGGCATACTGTACCGGTCGGTCAGTTTTTTGCCGCTCATGTCCAGCAAAACGGCCTGTTTCCTGAGAGCGCCGGCCCTGTTCAGGGCGCGGTCCACCCCCTCGCCGTCGTAGATGTCGGAATAGGTGATATCCGAGCGGGAGTACCGCCAGCTCCCGTCGGTGACGATCACGTCCTCCCCGCCGCCGGCGTATTCGATGCGCAGCTCGGCGATGCAGCCGAACCGGTCCCCGTAGACGGCGGAGGCCCCCTCGTAGCCCAGGCGGCCCTTGTACCAGCCGTTGCCCAGCGTTACCGAGAGGGTGTTGTTCGCCGCCAGCTGCTCCGTCACGTCGTAGGTCTGCGCCTGGATGGCGGTGTTGTAGTCGTTGAAGAAGGGGGCCAGCACGTCGTCCCCCACCTTCTGCCCGTTGAGGGCGGCGGTGTACAGCCCCACGCCGGTGATGTACAGCCGGGCCCGGACGGGTGTGCCCTTGATGGAAAAGGATTTTTCAAACACCGGGTGGAAGGCGTCCTCCGGCTCCGTGCCGATCCATTGGGCGGCCCAGGGCTCGTCCATCTTGCCGGTGTCGAAGGGGGCGGGGGCGCTGACGGCGGCGTCGCCGTCCTCCCCCGTGACCTCTACCTGGGCGTAGTAGGTGGTCCGGGGCTTGAGGGAGACGTCGAAGGTGACGCCGGCGCAGGGCAGTACGCCGCTGCGCTCCGCCAGCACCTTCTCCATGGCGGCGTCCTCCGTCAGGACCACACGGGAGCGCTTCTGGCGTTTGGAGGCGGCGTCCTCCACCGCCCAGCTCACCGTCACGCTGGAAAAGGCGTACCCCATGGGCCGCTCCATGCCGTTGATCTTTACGTGTGTGATCTTCATCGCCAAAACCCCTTTCACTTATTGCCTGCCATCATCCGCTCAAAGTCGGTGAGACGGGGCAGGGAGAGGGCGAGGCGCTTCTCCAGCCAGGCGGAGGCCAGGGGGACCCACTTGGCCGCGTCGGGATAGAGCTGGCTGCGTGCCCCGGCGGACGCCTGGTCGGAGAGGGCCAGTCCGTGGGGACCCTCCTCAAAGATGTGGAGCTCGAAGGGGATCTTGTGATCCGCCAGTGCGTGGGCCAGACGGATGGAGTGCTGCACCGGCACCAGGTCGTCCGCCGCCGTGGCCCAGATGTAAGTGGGCGGCATATGCTCCGTCACGTTCAGGGCGGGGCTGACCTCCTCCAGCAGGGCCCGGTCGGGCTTGGCGGTGCCCAGGTAGGCGGTGTTGGAGCCGTTGAAGAAAACGGCGTCCTTGGGATCGTCCTTCACTGTGGCGTCCATGTACACGTAGTCGGTCAGCGGATAGCCCAGGATGAGGGCCGCGGGGCGGAACCGCTCGGATGGCCCGCCCAGGGCGTCGGCGATCATGGGGGTGTGCCACTTGGAGGCGAACATGGCGGCGTTGTGGCCGCCGGCGGAGAAGCCGCACAGGGCGATCCGGTCCGCATCCACCAGCCACTCCCCGGCGTGTTCCCGGATCAGCAGCATGGCCCGGCCGATCTCCAGCATGGGGGCCGGGTACTGGAGCCAGGGCTTGGGCTCCAGCGGGCGGCTCAAATCGACGAAGCCTTCGGCGCCCTCGGTGTAGGTCGAGTACCGCAGGACGAAGGCGTGGTATCCCATGGCCGCGAAGCGCAGGGCGATAGGCTCGCCCTCCCGGTCCGAGCATTTGAAATAGGCCCCGCCGGGACAGATGAGAATGGCGGGACGGGTCCCGCCGTTCATCAGCTCCGGCGAGTCCTCCAGGATGTAGCCGGTCAGGGACACGTCCTCCCGGCCCTCGTAAAGTTTCATCGTTACGGTTTTCATGCTGCCACCTACTCCAGTTCAAATTTCAGAAAATCCACCGCGCCCTCTCCGGTGAAGACGAAGGAGAGCTGGGAGACCCCGTCCGGGGGAGCGTACGATGCGGTGTATTTCGTCCACTCCTCTGTGGGCCTTACCGGGATACGGATTGCCGCCGGGTCATCCACCCCGGTGGACACCATGAGCCGGCCCGCTCCATCGCCCCGCAGCCACACGGAGACGGAGCGGACATGATCCAGCCGGAAATACTTAAAGCCGGCCACGGAGTCCTTTGTCAGATTGGCGATGTACTGGACCGGCTTTCCCTCCGTCTCCGGCCCGTCCTCCTGGGTGAAGTACGGATGCTCCGGCTCCAGGGGGCGGTCCATCGCGTAGAGGACGGCGCCCCGGCCGCTCATCAGATTGCAGGCGATCCGGGCCTCATATTCGCCCCGGCCCTCCAGGGGGCCGCCGTTGAGTCCGCAGCTGGTGATCTCCGCCTGGGGGATGGAGCCGTCGGGCAGCATGGCCACCCGTTCGGCGCAGCCCTGCCGGGAGAACTGACTGCGGTTGGTGTGCCGGTGATAGAAGACGTACAGCTTCCCGCCGATCTCCACCAGGCTCCCGTGGTTGTTGCCGGTGTAGTTGTCGGCCTCCTCCGGGCCGGCCCCGTCCAGGAAGATGTCGCCGTTGGAGACCAGGGTGCCGCCGTAGCGGAAGCCCTCCATCGGGTGTTCGCTCACGGCATAACACAGCTCGTGGCTGTTGACGGAGGAGTAAATGAAATAGTACCTGCCGTTCAGCTTCCGCATGGAGGGCGCCTCGAAGAACTCGTGGCCCTCGAAGTCGGTGTCCTCGCCGTTGGCATAGCAGGGGGCGATGAACCGGGGCTCCGCTTTCACGGTGAGCATATCGGGCTCCAGTTCCACCGCCATGGCACCTCTGTCCTCACAGAGATGCTCCGCCCTGGGGAAGGGGGAATTCGGCATACAGAAACCGGTGTAGAGATAGATTCTTCCGTCGTCGTCCGCCAGCAGGCCGGGGTCGAACTGGAAGGGGTCGCCCTGCCTCTGGCCCAGCAGCTGTCCGTCCGGCCAACGGACGTGGCCGTAAAACTCGTATTTGCCCGCCGGCGTGTCGCACACCGCCACCGAGATGATGCCGGCAAAATCAAAGGCGTAGTACAAATAGTACCGCTTATCTGGCCCCTTTGCGACGTCCGGCGCGAACAGGAGACGGTCGTCCCCGGTGCAGAGGGGATCGCTGTGCTTGTCGTAGATCTCGCCCTCATACCGCCAGTTTCCCAGGTCGTCCACGGGGGCGGACCAGCAGACGTAGTTCAGCTCACAGAACCGCTCCCCGTTGAACCGGTCGTGGCTGCCGTAGACGTAGACCCGGCCGTCGAACACGTGGGGTTCGCCGTCGGGGATGTATTCCCAGCCCGGCAGATAGGGATTGTATGCTTGAAGTTTTGCCATCTTCACAGATCCTCACCGTTCGCGTCGATGACCTCCCTGTACCACCGGGCGGAGTCCTTGACGGTCCGTTTTTGCGTCCGATAGTCCACAAAGATCAGGCCGAACCGCTTGTCATAGCCGCTGTTCCACTCCAGGTTATCCATCACGGACCAGTGGGTGTAGCCAATGACGGGGATGCCCTCATCGGCTGCCCGGCGGAGCTGCAGCAGATAGCGGTGCAGGAAATCCTGCCGCTGCATATCGTGGACCCCGCCGTCCAGGGAGACCCAGTCCATGGCCGCGATGCCGTTCTCGGTAATGAGAATGGGTTTTCCGTAGCGCTCATGGAAGAAGCGGGGCGCCCAGTAGAGACACTCCGGGGTGATGACCCAGCCGGTCATGGTTTTGGGCGAGCCCTGGTAGGAATAGGGGTCGTACCGGTCGGCGGGAAAGTCGTGGGGAACGGCGGCATTGTATACGTTTACGCCGTAAAAGTCCAGGGGCTGAGAGATGAGCGCCATGTCCTCCGCCGTCACCTTCGCCATGGCGTCCGGATAGGTCTCATAGGCGCCTTCCGGGAACCTGCCCAGGAAGATCGGGTCTGACCACCAGGCGTTTCCCATGGTGAAGGCGAAGCGGTCAAAGCCAAAGGTGCTCCGCCGGGCGGCCTCGATGTCCGCCGTCTCCATGCTCTTTGGGATATCCACGCCGCCGGTGGGGGCGAGCCCGATCATGGGCGGGAGCTTGGCGGCCTCACGGATGGCCTGTACCGCCCGTCCGTGGGCGCGGAGCACGTTCACCGACACGGCGATCTGCTCCTCCGGGGAGAGGTTCCTGCAGGGGGGATGAGCGCCCACAAAGTAACCCAGGCCCACAAACATCTGGGGCTCGTTGATGGTCATCCAGTACCGCACCCGGTCGCCGAGGCGCTCCACCACCATGCGGGTATATTCCGCAAACCAGTGTTCGATCTCCGGGTTCTCCCAGCCGCCGCGCTCCATGAGCGCCTGGGGCAGATCCCAGTGGTAGAGCGTCACCAACGGCTCGATCCCCGCCTTTTTCAGCTCGTCTACCAGGTCGGAGTAGAACCGGAGCCCCGCCTCGTTGACCTGCCCCGTGCCGGCGGGCAGCACCCGGGACCAGCTCACGGAAAAGCGGTAGCTTTTCAGCCCGATCTCCCGCATCAGGGCCACGTCCTCCCGCATACGGTTCACGTGGTCGCAGGCCACGTCGCCGGTCTCGCCGTGGGGCATATACCCCGGCCGGTGGCTTGCCGCATCCCAGATGCTCTCTCCCTTGCCGTCCTGATCCCAGGCGCCCTCCACCTGATAGGCGGCGGAGGCCGCGCCCCACAGAAAATCCTTGCCAAAGCCCATCCCGTTACCTCCAAATCGTCGTCGTATGCCCAGGTGGAAAGAGTGCGGTCACATCAAGGAGCGGAAGAAGGCGCACTCCTCGTCGTTGCAGCGCTCCGCCTCTTTCAGGCGGAGGTTCAGGTGGAATACATGGCCCATATACTCCTCCCCCTCGTTCCCGTACAGGCGGTACTCGCACCGGACCCCCTTTTCCGCAAGCAGCCGGCACATCGGCTGGGCCTGCTCCCGCAAAAAGTCGTACCAGGAGGTCATCACGAAGGCGGGCGGGAAGGCGGGAGTGATATGGTCCAGGGTATTTGTCTTGAGCAGCAGCTCCCGCCAGCTTTCGCCGAAATAGGTGGCAAAGGTCTGCTGATCGAATGGGTTTTTACTCTCGGCGTCGAACTGGAAGTGGGCGCAGTTATAGGCCGCGCCCCGGACACGCAGCTTCCCCGCCGGGACGGCGAAATCGTACAGGGCGGCGTAAGAGGGATCGGTGAGCATGGCGTTATACTGGGCGGAGAGCTGCCCGCCGGCGGAGTCCCCCACGGTGAACAGCCGGTCCAGATCCAGGTGATACTCTGCGGCGTGGTCCAGCAGCCACCAGAACACCGCGTTCACATCCTCCACCGCGGCGGGGAAGCGGTCCTCCGGCGCCAGCCGGTAGGAGAAGTTCACCACCGCGAATCCCCGCCGGGCCAGATCCATGCAGTAGTACTGATAGCGGTCCTTATCGCCGTACACCCAGCCGCCGCCGTGTACGCTGACGATGACGGGCAGCAGGTCGTCCCCGGCCTCCTTGGGGCGGTAGACATCCAGCAGGTTCCACTTCCCGTGGGGGCCGTAGGAGATGTCGGTATATCGGGCGACGGTTTCCGGCGCGGTCAGGCCGGCATCCCGGGCGTCGTCGCCCTGGGCAAACATGGCGCGAATATCTTGATAATCCATATGTCCTCCTAAAGCAATCGGCGTCACTTTTGCGACGCCGATCGTTTTCCGCGTATTTTGTTTACGCCGCGACTTTCGGCGGTTTCGAAAAGCTCTTCTTGATGGCCGCAATCCACACGCCGCCCCGGGAGGACACCGTGTTGATCACCAGGACGAAGACGCCGGTGATGACCAGCGAGATGGCCGAGCCCAACTCCGCGGAGAAGATGGCCTGGAGGCCGAAGGACATCAGGCACAGGGTGATGGAGCCCATCAGGGTGCCGATGGTGTCCCCGCAGAACCCGGCCAGCATCAGGCCGATGAACACCGGCAGGATGTTGCTGAACAGGGAGCCCACGGTGGACAGGGAGGAGAAGGAGGCCTTCAAAATGCCGCTGGAGGCGTAGAGCATGGTGGCGAAGCCGAAAATCAGGCCGCTGAAAATATAGGTGATGATGACGTTCTTGCCCTCGCTGATGCCGATGTTCACCGCCGCGGACTGGTTGTTGGACAGCAGGCGGGACTGCTTGCCGGCCACGGTGAGGTAGCTGTACACCGCGTAGACCGCGAAGGCGCCCACCAGCGGGATGACCGCCACGGGGAAGCGGGAGAACTGGCTCAGTGAGGGGGTGGCCACCAGGTTGACGCCGGCGCCGCCGTAGATCAGGGGGGTGATGGACTCATACAGCAGGGCGATGCCGATGGTGGAGATAACGATGGGCAGCCGGCCGTACACATACAGGAGGGCCGTGCCCACGCTGAGTACCACGCAAAATACCAGGCAGAGCAGGGCGAAGACCACCGGGCTGTTGTCCGCGGCCTGGGCCAGCCGCCCGGCGAAGATGGCCGCCAGCAGCATGATGGCGCCGCCGGAGAAGTCCATCCGCCCGTTTTTGAACTGGATGCCGATGCCCATGGCGCTGGTCATGGAGGCGGCGATGCTGGGGATCAGGGTCTGCCACATGGTCCATGTGCCGAAATAGGTCTTTCCCGCGGCGCGGCACGCGATGAACATGATCACAAACATGGCTACCGGCAGGAACAACGCGCCAACGATTCGCTTTACGATCTTCATATCATCACTCCTGGATCAGTTTCTCCGCAGGCAGCCGGGCCGCGGGAGGGAGGGGAGGCGGCGGCAGCGCCGCCTCCCCGTGAGTTGGTTTCTTACTTCGCCAGCGCGTCCACGGTGAGCTGCTCGCTCTGGAACAGGGCGTTCAGCTGGGCGAGGGTGGCGTCGGGATTGTAGCGGGTCAGAACGCTCTCCAGATCCGCGTCGCTGATCTGGGAGTACTTGGGATCGAGGGTGCCGTTCAGGGAGTGGTCCATGATGTTGGCCACATCCTCGGCGCTGTCGATCTCATAGGAGACGCTGTCGAGACGGCTGGGTTCAAAGTCGGGATAGGGTTTGCCCTGGATCGCGTTGTCCAGCTGGACGATGGCCCAGGCGATGTTCTCGATGGGGGAGATGCGGATGCGCTGGATCACGCCGTCGCCGCCGATGTCGGCCAGCAGGTCGGCGCCGGTCTCCCAGCCGCCGGTGAGCAGCTTGGTGTCAGCGGAGCAGTTGCCGTTGGCCATGGCCTGCTTCATGGTGGGATAGATGAACATGGTGCCGGCGCAGATGCCCACGATGGCGTCCAGATCGCTGTTGCCGGCCTCCATGAACCAGGACTCCTCCAGAGGAGCGAACATCAGGACCTTGTTCTCGCCCACGACCTCGATCTTGTCCGCGTCGGCGGCGGTGGCGTTGTAGGCGTCGATGTCCTCACGGAAGACCTTGACGGCGACCTCATGCTGAGGATAGGCGAAGGACGGGAAGGAGATGGTGGCCACCTTCTTGTAGCCGCCCTCGATGACCACCTTGGAGTACTCGTGGGCCTCGTCCACGCCGGAGGCGTGGCCGTCCACGATGGTGCCCAGCCAGTGGTCGTTCTCCAGCAGGCTGTGGGCGGGGCCGTCCTCATTGTAAATGGCGGCCATGTCGGTGTTGAAGCCGGCCACGTACAGGTCGGGATACTCCTCCATGATGTTCTGGATGCCGCCGTCCTGGGTGGCGATGATGCCCACCACGTCCTTGGTCATGGCGTTCTTCACCGCGTTCAGGTTGCCGGTGGGATCGTTGGCGCCGTCGGCATAGACCACCTGGAAAGTGTAGCCCAGCTTCTCGCAGATATACTGGCCGTAGTTCATGGCGGCCTCATACTGGGGGCCGGAGGTCAGGTTGGACAGCCACATGATGGTGCCGCCGACAGGGGCCGGGGGATTCTCCTCGCCGCCGGGCTGCTCACCGCCGGGGGTGGTCTCACTGCCGGGGTTGCTGGCGGGGCCGGGGCCGGTGGTGGGGCCGCAGGCGCACAGCGCGAACACCATGACCAGGGCCATGAGAAGGGCGATCAGTTTCTTCATTTCATTTTCCTCCTTAAAAGATTTGGGTTCGCTCTATATTACCGCGGAAGCGTACCGGACTGCTTCCGGCAGGTAATCAACACAACGATGATGAAGATGACGGCCTTCACGAAGAAGGTCATGTTGCTGGGCACGCCGATGAGGGGCAGGCCCACCTCCAGCAGGGAGAAGGTGAAGGCGCCGACCACGGCCTTGGACACCTTGGAGCGCATACCGCCGGACAGGGGCATACCGCCTAGGATCAGGGCCACCATCACGTTCATCTCGAAGCCGGTGCCGGTGGAGTCGGACGCGGAGCCGGTGTAGCCCATCTGGAACACGGAGGCGGCCACCACGCAGCAGGCGAACACCAGATAGGGCAGCACCCGGTAGAGGATGGGGTGGATGCCGCTCTGCTCGGCGGCCGTGGGGTTGGCGCCGATGGCCTTGGCGTTCTTGCCCAGCTTGGTGTAGTTGAACAGGAAGCTGACGATCAAAAACTCGACGACCAGCACCACCAGCATCAGTACGGGGCTGCGGAACATCCGGTATTCCGCGCCGCTCAGGGTCACGCTCCGGGTACCCAGACCGTTATAGATGATGCTCCGCAGGCCGTTGAGGATCATCATAAAGACCACGGAGGAGATGATGGGATAGATGTGGAGCAGCTGGCCGGTGGCGCCGTTGACCACGCCGATGACCAGGGCGATGACCAGGGACAGCAGGATGCCGGGGATCAGGCTGCCGGTCTTATTGCCCATGACCACGATGATGGTGGCGTACAGGCCCACCTGGCCGCCGACGCTGATGTCCATGCAGCCCATGGAGTAGATGAACACGGCGCCCACCGACAAAAGGGCGGTGACGATGACGCTGGACATCAGGGTGGACAGCTTGGCCGCCGACCACAGGTTCTCCCCGAAGAAGGGCGGGAAGATGGTAAAGATGATGATGCACACCACCAGACCGCCGTAGGCGGCCAGGTCCATGGCGTGGGCCTTGACCCAGGCCTTGAAGTCGAATTTCTTGGTTTCCGTCATTCTGCCCACCCCCTTAGATCATGTACTCGATGATGTCGGTCTGCTTCAAATCCGGCGAACGGGTGAACTCCTTGGTCACCTCAAAGTCCTTCATGATGATCAGCCGGTCCACCATGCCGATCAGCTCGGCCAGCTCCTCGGAGACCATCAGGATGGCCTTGCCGTCCTTCTTCATCTGCTCGATGAGGGCGTACATGGCCTGTTTCACGCCGATGTCCACGCCGCGGGTGGGGCAGTCCATGATGATGACCTCGGACCCCTTGGCGGTCCACTTGCCGAAGGACACCTTCTGCTTGTTGCCGCCGGACAGGGTGTTGACCCACTGCCCGCCGTTATTGCACTTGATGCGGAAGGAGTCGATCTCCTTGTCGGCCATCTTCTTCTCGTCCCTGGGGGAGATGTAGCCGTGCCTGCTCAGGGCGGTGAGGGAGGGAAGCACGATGTTCTCCTGGATGGCCGCCTCCAGGATCAGGGCCTCGGTGTCCCGGTTCTTGGAGATGTAGCCGATGCCGCTCTGGATGGCGTTCAGCGGGCCGGTGACGGGCTTGCCGCCCCGCAGGACCCTGCCGGATTCCAGCTTCTCCAGCCCGTAGGCCGCCCGGCCGATCTCGTGCATCCCGCAGCCGGACAGGCCGCCCAGGCCCACGATCTCGCCCTTGTGCAGCTTCAGGGAGAAGTCCTTGATGCCGCCGAAGGTCACGTGGTCGTATTCCAATGCCACCTCGTCCTGGCAGCTGGGGTCGTAGTCCTCCCGGTAGTATTTCTCGCCAATCTCCCGGCCCACCATCAGGTAACGGATGCGCTGCACCGCGTCGGGGGCGTCCATCTCCTCCCGGGTGAGGGTACCCACGATGTCGCCGTCCCGCAGGACGGTCAGGTCGGTGCACTGCTCCAGGATCTCGTCCATGTCGTGGGAAATGAACACCACGCCCTTGCCCTCGTCCGCCAGCTTATGTACCAGTTTGTAGAGGATCTCGCGGCCCTCCAGGGAGAGCGCCGTGGTGGTCTCGTCCACCACCAGGATCTGGGTGTCGTCGGTGACGCAGCGGGCGATCTCGATGAGCTTGCGGTCCTCGAAGGTGTAGTGGTCGATGGAGTCCCTGGCCTTGATGTGGCCGATGCCGAACTTGTCCAGCACCTGGTCGGCGGCCTTGTACATCTTCCCCATGCTGATGATGCCCAGCTTGGAGAACTCCGTCTCGTGGCCGGCAAAGATGTTCTCCGCCACGGTGACCCCGGGGATGGTGTTGGCCTCCTGCAGGATCATGGAGATGCCCGCGTCCTGGGCCTCCACCATGGTGTTGGGATGCCAGGGCCTGCCCAGATAGGTCATCTCGCCGCTGGTGGCCTTCTGCATACCCGACGCAATGGACATGATGGTGGACTTGCCGGAGCCGTTCTCACCGATCAGGCCGCGGATCTCGCCCCGGTGCAGGGTGAAATCCACATCCTTTAAGGCGATCGTCGGTCCGAAAGCCTTGTGCATATGCCGGATCTCAATGATCGTTTCGCCGCTCATAGCCTTTCTCCCTCCGCTGAATGGTTTTCACAGTTCCTTTTCGGCATTTTGCAAGACGCGCCGTTTGAATTACTCTGACAGTTTAACACTTTTGCACACAGGGCGGCAATGGCAAATTTTTTGATTTTCATGAACAATTTTTACGCGCCGTTCATTTCCCACAGCCGCCCCAAAAAGAAAGACATTAAATTTTGTACATTCCGCTTGATAGCCGCCGCCGGGTCTGCTATAATAGGGGCATCAATTCGGGGTGGAGGGTATCATGGAAGAACGGCATGAGATCATCAAGTTCCCGCAAAACCTGCGCCTCAAGGTCTTTCTGCACAGGATCGGAAGCGTGGCCCGCCACTGGCACCGCAGCCTGGAGATGCTGCTGGTCCTGGAGGGGACGGTCCGCGTCAGCATGGATGAGCAGGCCTTTGTCCTGGGCGAGGGCGATGTGATCCTGATCAACTCCAACAGCATCCACGGCCTCAGCTCCGAGGAGGGCGCGGCGATGATCGGCCTGCAGTTCCGGCCGGAGCTGTTCCGGCTGGGGGAGAGCGATCCGGAGGACCTGGAGTTCGACTGCAACAGCGCCGCCGACCCTGCCCCCGGCCGGTACGACGATCTCCGCTGGGCCATCGCCCAGCTGGTCTTCAACAACATCAACCGGCAGCCGGGGGCGGACTACCGGAACTACGGCATCTGCTACTATCTGCTGGCGGAGCTGACGGCCAATTTCCGGGTCGCCGGGGAGGGGCAGTCCAAGGTCCGGCTGAAATACACCCGGCGCCTGTCCGAGATCATGGACTATATCGAGGCCCACTACCGGGAGGACATCAGCCTGGGCGACCTGGCGGCCAGCCAGCAGCTGTCCGTGCCCTACCTCTCCGCCTTTTTCAGCCGGCACATGGGGGTGAAGTTCACCCAGTACTACACCGACGTGAAGCTGGACCACGCCCTCCGGGACCTGACCGGCACCGACCACACGGCGGAGCGGGTGGCCGCCGACAACGGCTTCCCGGAGGTACACACCTTCATCCGGGCGTTCAAGGCCAGGTTCGGCGTCACCCCCAGCGCCTACCGGAAGCGGGATAAGGACCGGCAGCTCACGCTGGACGACGGGCAGGGGCTCAACTATCTGGCGGCAGAGCCGTCCAACTACTTCCACATCCTGCAAAAGTACATCCCGGCGGAACAGAAGGGATCCGTGCAGCTTCCCACCGCCGCCGCCGCGGTGGACCGGGTCCCCGTCCCCCCGGTCGACGTGGAGCGTGTGCAGAGGCGGCTCACCCACAACTTCAAAAATTCCATCGGGGTGGGCCGGGCCCGGGACCTGCTGAATCACGACGTCCGGCAGATGCTCCGGGACCTCCACAGCGCCGTGGGTTACAAATACATCAAGTTCCACGGCATCCTCTCCGACGACATGATGGTCTGCGGCCGGCTGGCCGACGGCACCCTGCAGTTCCGCTATCAGATGGTGGACTCGGCGCTGGAGTTCCTGCTGTCCATCGGCATGAAGCCCATCATCCAGCTGTCCTTCATGCCCGCCGCCCTGGCCAGCGATCCGGGCAAGACCGTGTTTTACAACCCCTTCAACACCAGCCCGCCCCGGGATATGGGCGAGTGGAACAGCCTCATCGGCGACTTTACCCGGCACCTCATCGCCCGCTTCGGCCGGGATGAGGTCGTCACCTGGCCCTTCTGCGTCTGGTGTGAGCCGGAGACCTCCCCAAAGATGTTCGGCTTCGGCGACTTCCCCCGCTTCTGCGACTTTTATAAGAACACCTATGACACGGTGAAGTCGGTCTGCCCGGACATCCGCTTCGGCTCCCCGGCCCTGCTGTATATGCGCCGGAACGGAGAGCCGGCCTTCCTCACCAACTTTGTCCGCTACACCCTCTCCCACGGGTGCAGGCCGGACTTTATGAATATCCACTACTACTCCGACGTCATCCCCCGGGAGGCGGTGGACCTGAACCTCTCCAACGCGCCCAGCTCCCGCTTCCCCACCGAGAGCGACGACTTCGCCCGGTTCATCACCGCCGTGCGGGAGCTGTTCTCCCAGCTGGGGGTGGGCGATCTGCCGGTATGGCTCACCGAGTGGAACCTGACCTTCTCCCACCGGAACCTCATCAGCGACACCTGCTTCAAGTCCTGCTACATCCTGAAGAACCTGCTGGAGAACTATGACCGGCTGGACAGCTTCGGCTACTGGAGCCTCACCGACCTCATCGAGGAGAACCCCCTGCCGGACAGCGAGCATCCCTTCCACGGCGGCCTGGGCGTCTACACCATGAACGGCGTGCGGAAAAGCGTGTTCTACGCCCTGGACTTCGCCGCCCGTCTGGGGGACGAGCTGCTGGCCCAGGGGGACGGCTATTTCGTCACCCGGAAGGGCGGGCGCATCCAGATCGTCACCTATCACTACGTCCACTACGGCGACCTCTTCGCCGCGGGGGACGCCGTGGGCGTCACCGCCACCAGCCGGTACGCCCCCTTCGATATGTCCCGCCGGCTGGCCCTCTCCATCCCCCTCGCCGGCATGGAGGACGGGCGGTACGTGGTCCGGGAGTACTTCGTCAATCGGGAGTACGGCTCCGCCTACGATTTGTGGGTCAAGATGGGGGCCATGCCCCTCTCCGCCGCCGACAGCGAGACCTACAGCCGCTCCTGCCTCCCCGGCTTCCACGCGGAGTACCTGACCTGCGAAAAGGGCCGGCTCACCTATTCCCCCACCCTGGAGCCCTTGGAGATCCGCTTTGCCGAGATCGTCCCGGAGCCCCGCTGAACATCCCCGAACAGAAAGGACGAGCGCGATATGACAGACAGATTCCGCACCCAGCCCGTCAATGACCGCATCACGCGCATCACCGACATCGCCGGCACCCATATGTATCTGGTCAAAGGGGACCGGGAGGCCGCCCTGCTGGACACCGGCGTGGGCTGCGGCCCCCTGGACGAGTGCGTCCGCGCCCTGACGGACCTGCCGGTGAAGGTGATCATCACCCACGGCCACGTGGACCACGCCATGGGGGCGGGAGCCTTCCCGGAGGCGTGGCTCAGCCCGCTGGACCGCGAGGTATACGCGGAGCACAGCGCCCCGGACAGACGGGTGGGCTACATCCACGGCAGCACGGTCACCGGCGGCCTGCCGGAGACGGCGGAGGTCACCGCCGAAATGCTGACGCCTCCCAGGCCCTTCGACCAGTTCCGCCCCCTCCGCCCTGGGGACACGTTCGATTTGGGCGGGGTCACCCTGGAGATCAACGAGGGGGCCGGACACACGCCGGGGTGCGTGACCATCCTCATCCCGGAGCTGCGGACCCTTCTGCTGGGGGACGCCTGCAATCCCTTTACCTACCTGTTCGATCCCTCCTGCTCCACGGTGACGGAGTACCGGGAGATGCTCCTCCGGCTGCGGGCGGCGGTGGCGGGCCGGTATGACCGCGTCCTGCTCTGCCACGGGCCCGGCGGAGAGGGCGACCCCGGCCTCATCGACAGCGTTATCGCCGTCTGCGGCGACATCCTCCGGGGCGAGACGGACGACCAGCCCTTCCGGGGCTTCCACGGAGAGGCCGTGTGTATCGCCAAGGCCATGGACTTCACCACCTTCACCCGGGTGGACGGCGGCTCCGGGAACATCGTCTATGACCCGGCAAGGGTCAGGTAGTCCGCCGGCGTTGATGGGCTGTGCGCAGCGGCGTCTGAGACAGGAGATCGCGAATGGAGCGTAAAGAAAAAACAGCGGGTCCCGCTGAAAACAAGCTCGGGATCATGGGGATCTGGCGGCTGATCGTGGTGATGGCCCTTCCTGTGGCCGCGTCCATGCTGGTCCAGGCCCTGTACGGCGTTGTAGACGGCATCTACATTGCCCGCATCTCAGACAGCGCGGTGACGGCGATCTCCCTGGCCCAGCCGGTGCAAAACCTCTTGATCGGCTTTGCCACCAGCATGGCGGTGGGTGTAAACGCGCTGCTGTCCAGAGCCCTTGGTTCGGGGGACCGGCAGGGAGCCAGCCGCGCGCTGGGCAACGGACTCTTTATGAGTCTCCTCGTCGCCCTGGGCTTTTTGCTGTTCGGCCTGTTCGGCGTCCGGTCCTTTTATCTGGTCCAGTCCGAACAGGCGGAGACCATCGCCAACGGCATCCGGTATACGGGTATTTGCAGCATCTTTTCCTTTGGCGTGCTGGCGGAGATCCTGCTGGAGCGTTCCCTGCAGGCGTCCGGCCGATCGATCTATTCCATAATCGCCCAGTGTATCGGTGCGGGAACGAATACCGTACTGGACCCCATCCTCATCTTCGGCGCGGGAATGGGAATTGCCGGCGCGGCCGCGGCCACGGTTTTTTCCCAGTGGTTTGCCGCGGGGATCGCCCTGTTTTTCAACCTGCGGTTCAATTCGGACATTCGCTTCGGGCTTCGATTCCTGCGCCCGGACATCAGGACCGTACGCCCGATTTTGGCTGTGGGCATCCCAAGCCTGATCATGGTGGGGATCAATTCCGTGGTGAATTTCGCGCTGAATCAGATCTTTCAGGGATTCAGCGAGGCCGCCACCGGGGTGGTAGGGATCTATTATCGGCTCCAGAGTTTCTTCTTTATGCCCATTTACGGCCTGAACACCGCGGTGATCTCCATCGTGGCATACAACTATGGGGCCGGCCTGCGCCAAAGAATGCGGGAGAGTATCAGGGACACCGCCATCCTGGCGGTGGGGATCGCTCTGCTGGGTATGTTCGTCTTCCTGGCCTGCCCCCGGCTTCTGCTGGGATTTTTCAGTCCGTCTGAGGAGTTCCTGCGTATTGGGGTCACAGCGCTCCGCATCGGCTGCCTTGGCTTCGGCTTCGCGGCTTTGAGCATCATTTTCAGTGGGTATTTCCAGGCCCTTGGGGACGGTATCTCATCCAGCGTGGTGTCCCTGTGCAGGCAGGTGTTTGGGCTGCTTCCTGCCGCCTGGGCGCTCAGTCTTACCGGCTCGGTGGATCGGGTGTGGTGGGCATTTCTCATCGCGGAGATATTCGGCCTGATCGTGGCCGGGCTCCTTTTGGGACGAAAAATGCTGCGGGAGCAGTAGGGACTCTCCCGCCGCTTTTTTGTGCCGGGAATCACGCCGCAGCGTTGAATTGTGAAAACGGATCATGATATAATGCAAAAAAGGAGGCGCAGACCATGCAGCGGGAACCTACGATACACGGAAATGATCTTTGCTTAGGCATCGAGCTTGGCTCTACCCGGATCAAGGCGGTGGCCATCGACGGGAGCCATGCCCCGGTCTCCTCCGGGGACTACACATGGGCCAGCCGCTATGAAAACGGCGTCTGGACCTATTCCCTGGACGAGGTGTGGACCGGGCTGAAGGCGGCCATCGCCGGCGTGGAGGGCCGGGAACGCGTCAGGGCCATGGGCGTGTCCGCCATGATGCACGGCTATCTGGCCTTTGACGCGGACTGGAAACTGCTGGTCCCCTTCCGCACCTGGCAGAATACCATGACGGGCCGGGCCTCGGAGGAACTGACCTCCCTGTTCGGCTTCAACATCCCCCAGCGGTGGTCCATCGCCCACCTGTATCAGGCGGTGCTGGACGGGGAAGCGCATATTTCGCGCATCGCCCATATCACCACCCTGGCGGGATATGTCCACTATATGCTCACCGGAGTGAACGCCGTGGGCATCGGCGAGGCCTCCGGGATGTTCCCCATCGACTCGGAAAATCTCTGCTATGACAGGGATATGCTGGAGAAGTTCGACGATCTCATTTCGGACCGAAACCTGCCCTGGAGGCTGGAGGACATCCTGCCCGCTGTACTGCCGGCGGGAGAGGACGCCGGCTCCCTGACCCCGGAGGGGGCCGCGCGGCTGGACGGCCTGCTGCCGGCCGGTATCCCCTTTGCCCCCGCCGAGGGCGACGCGGGCACCGGCATGGCGGCCACCAACGCGGTGGCGCCCCGGACAGGCAACGTGTCCGCCGGCACCTCCATTTTTTCCATGGTGGTGCTGGAGCGGCCGCTGAAAAAGGTCTATGAGGAGATCGACCTGGTGACCACCCCCACCGGCAGGCCGGTGGCCATGGTCCACTGCAACAACTGCACCAACGACACCAACGCCTGGGCGGGGGTGCTGCGGGAGACCGCGGAGCTGTTCGGCGCCGCCCCCGATACCGGCGAACTGTACACCAAACTGTACCAAAAAAGCCTGGAGGGCGACCCGGACTGCGGCGGCGTGACGGTGTGCAACTATCTGGCCGGCGAGGGCGTGACCCACATGGACGCGGGGCGGCCTCTGGTGGTCCGGCGGCCGGACAGCAGATTCACGCTGGCAAACTTCTTCCGGGCCCAGCTCTACTCCACCATGGCGACGCTGAAGATCGGCATGGACATCCTGGCGGAGGAGCGGGTGAACATCGACGTCCTCACCGGCCACGGGGGCCTGTTCAAGACCCCCGGCGTGGGGCAGAAATATCTGGCGGCTGCCTGCAGCGCCCCCGTGACCTGCATGGAGACCGCCGGCGAGGGCGGTCCCTACGGCATGGCGCTGCTGGCTGCCTACCGGCTCAACCGGGCGGAGGGGGAGACGCTGGAGGATTACCTGAACCATCGCGTTTTCGCTGGGGTGTCCGGGACCACGCTGGCTCCGCTGGCGGAGGACGTGGAGGGCTTCAACGCCTACATGAAACAATACCGCGCCCTGCTGTCCGTGGAAAAGCTGGCAACGGAGGTGCTGTAATATGCTGGAGGAGCTGAAACAGAAGGTCTACGAGGCCAATATGGAGCTGCCCCGCCGGAACCTGGTCACCTACACCTGGGGCAACGTGTCCGGCATCGA